>NZ_JBEUPD010000013.1:13848-230303 GCF_040492135.1 Actinomadura sp. NPDC000600 | reverse complement strand
TGGTCTTCTTGGTCGTTGATCCATCTACCGGAGACCTCACTCATCTCCAGACACGACATGCCGACCTGGGACAAGACTTCCTAAACACGGCCTAGTCGAGGGGAAGGCCGGTGTAGTTCTCCGCCAGCGAGGTCATGGCGGCCTCCGAGGAGACAACGTAGTCCAGGTGGGAGCGCTGGAGCCGGCGCTCGAAGGCGGTCGCGGCCGGGTCGGCGTGCAGCAGCGTGGTCATCCAGTACGAGAAGTGCTCGGCCCGCCACACCCGCCGCAGGCACGCGTCGGAGTAGCCGTCCAGCAGCGCGTGCGATCCCGAGGCGTACCGGTCGGCGAACGCCCGCGCCAGGACGGTCACGTCCGACACCGCCAGGTTGAGTCCCTTCGCCCCGGTCGGCGGGACGATGTGGCCCGCGTCCCCGGCGAGGAACAGCCGGTCGTGCCGCAGCGGTTCGGCCACGAAGCTGCGCATCGGCGTGATCGACTTGTCGGTGACCGGGCCCTCGCGCAGCCTCCAGCCGTCGTCCGTCGCGAACCGCGCCGCCAGCTCGTCCCAGATCCGGGCGTCGGGCCACGCGGCGATGTCCTCGTCCGGCGGCACCTGGAGGTAGAGGCGGCTGACGTGCGGCGAGCGCAGGCTGTGCAGCGCGAACCCGCGGTCGTGGTTGGCGTAGATCAGCTCGTCGGTGGAGGGCGGGACGTCGGCGAGGATCCCGAGCCAGGCGAAGGGGTAGTCGCGCTCGAACGTCCGCAGCCCCGGGACCGCCGGCCGGCTGACGCCGTGGAACCCGTCGCAGCCGGCGATGTAGTCGCAGTCGAGCGTGCGGGTCCGCCCGCCGCTGCGGAAGGTCACACTCGGCGCCGAGGCGTCCAGGGCGACGACCTCCGCCTCGAAACGCACGTCGCCGCCGTCGGCCAGCCGCCGGGCGACCAGGTCCTTGACGATCTCGGTCTGCGCGTAGACGGTCACGGTCCGGCCGGTGAGCCCGGTCAGCGGGATCCGGTGCCCCGCGCCGCCGAACCGCAGCTCCAGCCCGTGGTGGACGAGGCCCTCGCGGTCGAGCCGCTCCCCCGCGCCGCTCTCGCGCAGCACGTCGGTCGTGCCCTGCTCCAGCATCCCGGCCCGCTGCCGATGCTCCACGTAGTCGCGGTCGCGCCTCTCCAGGACGACCGAGTCGATCCCCTGGAGGTGGAGCAGGTGCGACAGCAGCAGTCCCGCCGGGCCTCCGCCGATGATCGCGACCTGGGTACGCATCGATCCTCCTCGTGTGGGTCCGCCCGCATGTTCGCGGACGTCACCGCAGGTTCAGGCGCCGGAATTCCGCTCAGCGGAAAAGCTTTCCGAGTGTCCGCTCCAGTGCGCGGCCACGTCCCGGGACAGGGCGCGGACCGCGGTGGTCAGCGGCGGCAGCAGCCGCCGCAGGTCGGCGCTGCGGGTGCTCGACACCAGCGACATCGCCGCGACCACCTCGCCCGCGCCGTCCCGCACGGGGGCGCCGACCGACGACGCGCCGAGCGTCATCTCGTCGCGGGTCACCGCGTAGCCGGAGCGGCGGACCTGCTCGACGCAGCGCCGAAGCTCGGCCGGGTCGGTGATGGAGCGCGCCGCGTACCGGGGCAGCTCACCGGCCAGGACCTCCTCCCGGACCGCCGGCGGCGCGAACGCCAGCAGCACCTTCCCGACGCCGGTGGTGTGCAGCGGCAGCGTCGCGCCGACCTGGGTCACGACCGGCACCGACCGCGTCCCGCGCAGCCGCTCCACGATCAGCACCCGCGCGTCGCGGAGCACGCCGAGCTGGACGTTGTCGTGGGTGGCCTCGTACAGGTCCTCCATGTGCGGGAGGGCCAGCTCCCGCAGGCCGGTGACCGCCGGGGCCTGGCTGCCGATGCGCCACAGCCGGGTGCCGATGCGGTACGTGCCGTCCGGGACCCGCTCCAGGAACCCGCCGCCGACCAGCTCCCCGACGAGCCGGTGGCCGGTCGCCAGCGGGAGGCCGGCGCGGCGGCAGATCTCGCTCAGGTTGAGGCGGACGCCACCCTGCGCGAAGGCGTTGAGGATGGCCATCACCTTGCCCGCCACGCTGACCGGCCGCGCGCGTTCCGCGCTGTCGTCTCCCACGTGGCCCCTCCGCCCGGGCTCACGCCCGTCACCGGTCTTCGCTGAGCACCCGCTGGGCTACGGCGAACGCCGAGTTCGCGGCGGGCACTCCACAATAGATCGCCGTCTGCAGGAGCACCTCCCCGATCTCGTCGGGGGTCAGGCCGTTGCGGAGCGCGGCGCGCACGTGCATGGCCAGCTCGTCCAGGTGGCCGCCCGCGACCATGGCGGTCAGCGTGATGCAGCTGCGGGTCCTGCGGTCCAGGCCGGGGCGGCTCCACACCTCGCCCCACGCGTAGCGGGTGATCAGGTCCTGGAAGTCGGCGGTGAAGGCGTCCTTGCGGGCCTCGGCGCGGTCGACGTGGGCGTCGCCGAGCACCTCGCGCCGCGTCCTCATGCCCCGCTCGTGCCGCTCCCCGTCGGACAGGCGCTCGCTCATCGGCGGGATCCCTTCCAAGTGCGGTCCAGGTGCGCGGTGATCGCCTCGGTGACCTCGGCCGGGCGCTCGGCGTTCGCCAGGTGCCCGGCGCCCTCGACCACCGTCAGGACGGCGCCGGGGATGCCGGCGGCGAGCCGGTCGGCGTGGCCGCGCGGCGGGGTCGGGCCGTCCTGCGCGCCGGCGACCACCAGGGTCGGCGCGCGGATCTCGCCGAGGCGCGCGGTCGCGTCGAACGCGGCCAGGGCGTCGCAGCAGCCCGCGTAGCCCTCGGCGCCGGTCGCGCGCAGCATCGCCGCGTAGGGCTCCGCGCCGGTGAAGGACGGCGTGAACCAGCGTCCCGGCGCCGTGTCGGCGACCGGGCCGACGCCCTCGCGGCGCACGAGCGCGGCGCGCTCGTGCCAGGCGGCCGGGTCGCCGAAGCGCGGGGAGGTGCAGCACAGGACCAGGCTCGCTACGCGGTCCGGGGCGCGCAGCGCGAGGGCCGTCCCGACCGCGCCGCCGAGCGAGACCCCGGCGTAGGCGGCCCGGTCGACGCCGAGGCCGTCCAGCAGCGCGGCGACCCCGTCGGCGAGGTCCTCGACGGTGAACGGGCCGCCGGGCGGGGGCGCGCCGCCGTGGCCGGGGAGGTCGTAGCGCAGCACGCGCCAGCCGCGGGTCAGCGCGGGCATCTGCGGCAGCCACAGGTCCGTGGTGGTGCCGAGGGCCGGGCCGAGGACGACGACGGGCGCGCCGTCCGGCCCGTCGAGGCGGTACTGGGGTACGGCGGTCATGTGCGGCTCCTGCGGTACGCGTCGAGGGCCCGGCCGACGAGGACGGCCGCGGCGCCGGTCCCGGGGTCGTCGCCGAGGACGTCCAGGAGGTCGTCGAGGTCGGCGCGCATCCGCTCGGCGGACACCTCCAGGCCCTCCAGCAGCTCGGCGGCCGTCTCGGCGGCGCCGCCCGTCAGCCGCAGGCACTCGCGCAGCGGCTGCCACTCGGCGTGCCACTCCCCCGCGGGCCGCTCGTGCGGCGCGGCCTGCGCGGCGAGGACCACCTGGACCTGGGCCGGGACCTGCAGGGCGGCGGACCGGACCAGCGCCGACAGCGCCGGGTTGCGCTTGTGCGGCATCGACGACGAGCCGCCCCTTCCCGCCCCCGCCGCCTCGGCGGCCTCGCCGACCTCGCTCTGCGCCAGCAGCCAGACGTCGGTGGCGATCTTGCCGAGGGCGCCGGCGGCCACCGCCAGCGCCGCCGCGAGCCCGGCGACCGGCGTCCGGCGGGTGTGCCACGGCAGGACGGGGCAGGCCAGCTCCGTCTCCCGCGCGTAGGCGGCGACGAGGTCGAGCGCCCGGTCGCCGAAGGCGTCCAGGGTCCCCGCCGGGCCGCCGAGTTGGACGGGCAGCGGCACCGCGGCGAGGCCCTCCCGGGCCTCCAGGCAGCCCATCAGCCAGCCCGCCGCCTTGGCGCCGAACGTCGTCGGCAGCGCCTGCCGGCCGAGCGTGCGGGCCGGCATGGGGGTGTCGCGGTACCGCGCCGCGAGCCCGGCCAGCGCGTCCAGTGCCCGGTCGAGGTGGGCGAGGACGACGCGCCTGGCGCGGGCCGCGACGAGCATGGCGCCGGTGTCGGCGATGTCCTGGCTGGTGGCGCCCTTGTGCACGTGCTCGCCCGCGGGACCCGCGAGCGCGCGCAGGTCGGCGACCAGCGGCACGACTGGGTTGCCGGAGCCGCGCGCCCGGCGGGCGATGCCGGGCAGGTCGAACCGGTCCGCGTCGGCGGCGGCGGTGATCGCCTCCGCGGCGGGGCCGGGGACGAGACCGAGCCGGGCCTGCGCGCGGGCGAGCGCCGCCTCCGCGTCGAGCATGGCCGTCAGGTAGGCGAGGTCGCTGGTGGCGGCCTCGGCCTCCGTCCCCGCCCGGACGGGCGACAGCAGCCCCGCGTCCGGCGCCGGGCGGCGGCCCTCCGCGGAGCCGTGCGCGCCGGGCGGCGGCACGTCCTCGTCAGAAGGCAAGGAACACCGTCTCCCGGTCGCCCTGGAGGCGGACGTCGAACCGGTACTCCCGCTCGCCCTCGCGTTCGGCGACCAGCGTGGCGCGCCGCTCCTCCGGGACGGCGCCGAGCAGCGGGTCGCTCGCGCGGGCGGCCTCGTCCTCGGGGAAGTACAGCCGGGTGAAGACCGGCTTGAGCAGGCCGCGGGCGAAGACCAGCACGGCGATGTAGGGGGCGCCGCCGCCCACCGCGCCGGGCTTGACGGTGCTGAACCAGTAGCCCCCGGCCGCGTCGGTGCCGCACCGGCCGAAGCCGGAGAAGCCGTGCCCCTCGCGCACGATGCCGCCGGGGCGCCGCGCGATCTCGCCGTTCTCGTCTGCCTGCCAGATCTCCAGCAGCGCGTCCGGCACCGGCTGCCCCGCGCCGTCCAGGACGCGCCCGCGCACCCGGATCGCGTCGGGACGCCACGGCGGGACCACCTGCGGGCCCGCCTCGTACGGCAGCGCGTACCCGAAGAAGGGGCCGACCGTCTGCGACGGCGTCATGGCCGAGGGCGGGAGGGAGGGCGTGCTCATCAGGCCTCCGTCGGGGTGTCGCCGAGGACGATGTCCCACTGGTAGCCGAGGGCCCACTCCGGTGTGGTGGTGTCCAGGTCGAACCGCGAGACCAGCTTCCGCCGGTCCCGCTCGTCGGGGATCGACTGGAAGATCGGGTCGTGGGCGAACAGCGGGTCGCCGGGGAAGTACATCTGGGTGACCAGCCGCTGGGTGAACGCCGTGCCGAACACCGAGAAGTGGATGTGGGCGGGCCGCCACGCGTTGTGGTGGTTGCCCCACGGGTAGGCGCCCGGCTTGATCGTGACGAACCGGTAGCGGCCGTCGTCGTCGGTGAGGCAGCGTCCGGCGCCGGTGAAGTTGGGGTCGAGCGGCGCCGGGTGGACGTCGCCGAGGTGGTTGTACCGCCCCGCCGCGTTGGCCTGCCATACCTCCACGAGGGCGCCGCGTACCGGGCGGCCCGCGCCGTCGAGGACGCGGCCGGCCACGACGATCCGCTCGCCGAGCGGCTCGCCCGCGTGCTGGACGGTGAGGTCGTGGTCCCGCCGCCCGAGTTCCTGGTGGCCGAAGACCGGGGAGGCCAGCTCGACGCTGTCCGGGCCGAGCTTCGGCATGACCAGGTCCTGCGAGGGGGCGCGGAGCACGGTGCTCTTGTACCCCGGGTACAGGTACGGCGGGTGCGTCATGCCCTCATCCCTTCTGCTCAGCCTTCCCCATTCCCACTCCGCGGGGGGACGTCGCACCATCCCCGCGGTCTCCACCCTCGCAGCCGGCCCGGCGCGCACCGTCTCGCGGCTTCCGCCCAGTGGAAGGGCAAGGGCAGGGCTCAGAGGGCTTCGGGCAGACCGAACAGCGGGAACAGGCTCGTGTCGAAGAACACCGAGACGTGCGCGACGCCGTCACCGGTGATGGACAGCACCTGCAGCTGGTAGGCGCTGTGCACGCCGTCGGCGTCGCGCTTGTAGAGGCCGAAGGCGGGCTGCCCGTTCGCGGCGGCGGGGACCATCCGGATGTCGCCGGGGCCGGGGCTGCACTGCGCCCTGATGAGCCGGACGGCGGTCTCGGCGCCGACGAACCACTCGGGGAAGGGCGGCATCTCCCAGATGACGTCCTCCTTGAACAGCTCGATCAGGCCGCCGATGTCGGCGTCCTCGAACGCCTTCGCATAGCGCTCCAGGAGGTCGCGCTGCCCGGGGTCGGTCGGCTCGACCAGCTCGTCGCGCAGGGGCGCGTTCTCCTCCAGCTGCGCCCGCGCCCGCTGGAGCGCGCTGTTGACCGCGGCGGTGGAGGTGTCGAGCAGCTCGGCGACCTCGGCGGCCCGCCACTTCAGGACGTCGCGCAGGATCAGCACGACCCGCTGCTTGGCGGGCAGGTGCTGCAGCGCCGCGACGAACGCCAGCCGGGTGCTCTCGCGCGCGGTGACGATCGTCGCCGGGTCGGCGGCGTCCGCGCCGAGCAGGGCGTCGGGGGCGGGCTCCAGCCACGGCACCTCGTCCGAGGCCACCACGGGCCGCTCGGGCTCCTCGCTCGGCGCCCCGAGCCCGGACGGCATCGGCCGGTGGCCGCGCTGGTCGATCGCGGTCAGGCACACATTGGTGGCGATCCGGTACAGCCAGGTGCGCAGCGACGACCGGCCCTCGAAGCCGTCGTAGGAGCGCCACGCCCGCAGGTAGGTCTCCTGGACGAGGTCCTCGGCGTCGTGGATCGAGCCGAGCATCCGGTAGCAGTGCGCCAGCAGCTCCCGCCGGTAGGGGTCGGCGAGGGCCAGGAAGTCGCGGTCCGTCTCTATGGTGTTCGGCATGGTGGTCGTCACCTCTGCTGGGCGGCATCGCCGTGGCGGCGAGGGCGGCGGGCGCCACCGCCTCCGACCGTAGGCGGGCCCACCGACAGAACACGTGCGTCCCTTCGGATCCTACGCGCGAAGCCCGTGACCATGGCCGGAACCGTGGTCGGAAGACCGCCGCCGCCAGGGTTCGATCACCGTGATGCCCGCGCCGGACATCCCGGCGAGGGCGGCCGGAGCGTCCTCCAGCGCCAGGACGCGGCCGACCAGCAGGTCGGGGCGCAGCGTCCCGGCGCGGACCAGCTCCATCATCGGGCCGTAGGCGTGGGCGGCCATCCCGTGGCTGCCGACGATCTCCAGCTCCCAGCCGATCACCCGCTCCATCGGCAGGTCGGCGCGGCCCGCGCCGGGCGGCAGCAGCCCGACCTGGACGTGCCGGCCGCGCCGACGCAGCGACCCGACCGAGGCGCGCGCCGTGGCGGGGCTGCCGAGCGCGTCCAGCGACACGTGGGCGCCGCCGTGGGCGGCCTCGCGCACGGCCTCGGCCACGTCGTCATGGGCGGAGGCGTCGACGACGGCGGCCGCGCCGCACCGGCGCGCCAGCTCCAGCGCCTGCGGCGACACGTCGACGGCCACGACCCGCGCGCCGGCCGCCGCGGCGACCATGACGGCCGACAGCCCGACGCCGCCGCAGCCGTGCACCGCGAGCCACTCGCCCGCGCGCACCCGGCCCTGCGCGAGGACGGCGCGGAACGCGGTGGCGAACCGGCAGCCGAGCGCGGCCGCGGTGGTGCAGGCCATCTCGTCCGGGAGCCGGACCAGGTTCACCTCGGCGGCGTCGATCGCGACGTACTGCGCGAACGACCCCCAGTGCGTGAAGCCGGGCTGGGTCTGGGCCTCGCAGACCTGCTGGTCGCCCGCCGCGCAGGACGCGCAGCGTCCGCAGGCGCACACGAACGGGACGGTCACGCGGTCGCCGGGCCGGAAGCCGGCGACGCCCGCGCCGGCCTCCTCGACCGTGCCCGCCAGCTCGTGCCCGGGGACGTGCGGGAAGGAGCGGATGTCGGGGTCGTGGCCCTGCCAGCCGTGCCAGTCGCTCCGGCAGACGCCCGTGGCCTCGACCCGGATCACCGCGCCGCCGGGCGGCACCCGCGGGTCGGGCAGCTCGCGGATCTCCAGGGGGCCGCCGAAGGAGTCGTAGGCGACCGCCTGCACTAGGGCGCCCGCACTAGAACTCGAAGCCGCCGGGGCGGCCGTTCCGGTCGGCGATCAGTCCGGCCAGGGTCGCGACGGCGATCTCGGCGGGGGTCCTGGAGCCGATGTTCAGGCCGATCGGGCGGTGCACGCGGGCGATGTCGGCCGCCGGGACGCCGAGTTCGGTGAGGGCCGGGATGTGCGGGGCGGGATGCCGCGGGTTGCCCATGACGCCGACCCACCGGACGGGCTGGGTCAGCACGTCGCGCAGGACGGGCCCGAGCTCGGGCCGGTGGTGGTCGGTGACGACGACGTCGGCGGTGGCGTCCAGGGGCGGCAGGTCGGCGGTGCCGTCGCGGTCCTTGTCGGGGTCGACGAGGAACGTGCGGTAGCCGAGGTCGGCGGCGTAGCGCAGGAGGTGGTCGGCGACGGGGCCGGCGAACACCGCGACCAGGGTCCGCTCCCCCGTGTCGGGCTGGACGTCGCCGTGCGCGACGGCGCAGGAGGAGTCGTGCTCGTGCGGTGCGGCCATACCCGAAGTCTGCCCCGCGCGGCGCCGGATGGTCCAGGGGCCACGCCCTCGCCCGCCGGCTCGCCGCGGTCCGCCGGAGAACCGCCGCGAACCGCCGCCGCGGAAACGTGGAACTCGCGCGTAGGAACGGGTATGCCTTCTGTCTAGACTGCTGTCACCCGGCGGCCACAGGAGGGACCGTGATCGCGAGACCGGAGGGCGGGCCCCGCGTCGTGGTGGGGGTGGACGACTCCGCGGGCGCGCGCTGCGCCCTCTCCTGGGCGATCGGCGAGGCGCGGCTGCGCCGGCTGCCGCTGCTGGTCGCCCACGCCGCGCCGCTGCCCCCGCACGTGTCGGCCGCGGGCCAGCTCGGCTGCGGGATCACCGAGGCGCTGCGCGCCTCCGGAGCCGAGCTCGTCGCCCGGCTCCTGGCGGAGGTGTGCGGCGGCCCGCCCGAGGGCGTGGACATGACCGCCCTGGCCCTCGTCGGGGAGCCCGGCGCGACCCTCGTGCGACTGGCGGGCGACGACGACATCCTGGTCGTCGGGCGTGGGGACCGGGGCCCGTTCTCGCGGCTGCTGCGGCCGTCGGTGCGCCTGCACTGCGCCCGCAGGGCCCGCGCGACCCTGGTGTGCGTCCGCCCGCCCGCGTTCGACACGCTGCTGGAGAGCCTGGCGGTGCGGGACGAGTCGCCCGAGAGCGTCCCCGACTCCCGTTTCCGGCGCCTCGGCCGCCGCCTGCGCCTCCCCCTCTGACCGCACCCCCGCCGACCGCGCCTCCACCGCCGACCGGGACGGCGCGCATAGGCTCTCCCCATGCGCAAGTACGTGATCATCGGTGCTGCCGGCAGCGGCAAGGGGACGCAGTCGGGGCTGCTCGCGCGCGATCTGGACATCGTCCACATCAGCGTCGGCGACATCTTCCGCTGGCACGTCAAGAACCACACCAAGCTCGGCGCGCAGGTGCGGCGCATCATGGCGGCCGGCGAGCTGGTCGGCGACGACCTCGCGGAGAGCGTCGTGCGGGAGCGGCTGGCCCAGCACGACTGGAACTACGGGTTCGTCATCGACGGGTTCCCGCGCAGCCGGCGGCAGACGGAGTTCTTCCTGGAGAGCTACGACATCGACGGCGTGATCCACCTGGACCTGCCGGACGACGAGGTCCGGCGCCGGGTGCTGGCCCGGCGGCTGTGCGCCGAGTGCGGGATGGACTACAACCTGATCGCGGACCGTCCGACGCAGGAGGGGCGCTGCGACGTGTGCGGGGGCAAGCTCGTGCCCCGGGAGGACGACACGGAGGAGGCGCTCACCGAGCGGCTGCGCGACTTCCACGAGAGGACCGACCCGATCCTGGAGCTGTTCGGCCGCAAGGAGTACGTGGTCACCGTCGACGCGCGGCCGGGCATCGAGGAGGTCCAGCGGACGCTCCGCGAGAGGCTCGGCCTGCCGATGCCATGACCCCTCCTCCCGAGCCGGCCTCCCCCGTGGTGGAGCTGGCGGACGAGCGGGCGGCGCGCCGGGGCCTGCGGCTCTTCCTGAAGCGCGACGATCTCGTCCACCCGGAGCTGCCGGGCAACAAGTGGCGCAAGCTCCGGCACAACATCGGGCCCGCGCGCGAGCACGGGACCCTCCTGACCTTCGGCGGCGCCTACTCCAACCACATCCGCGCCGTGGCGGCGGCGGGCGGGATCCACGGGTTCGCGACCATCGGCGTGATCCGCGGGGAGGAGCACCTGCCGCTGAACGCCTCGCTCGCGCACGCCGAGCGCATGGGCATGCGCCTCACCTACATGGACCGCACCACCTACCGGCGCAAGCACGAGCCCGACGTCGTCGAGGCGCTGCGCGAGCGGTGGGGCGACTTCTACCTCCTGCCCGAGGGCGGGAGCAACGCGCTCGCCGTCCGGGGCTGCGCCGAGCTGGGCGCGGAGGTCCCGGGGTTCGACGTGGTGTGCTGCCCGTGCGGGACGGGAGGGACGCTGGCCGGGCTCGCCGCCGGCCTGGCCCCGGGCCAGCGCGCCGTCGGGTTCGCGGTGCTCAAGGGCGGCTTCATGACCGCGGAGGTGGCGCGCCTCCAGCACGAGGCCTACGGCGGGCGGCGCGGGGACTGGAGCGTCGAGGACGGCTTCCACTTCGGCGGCTACGCGCGGACGACCCCGGATCTGGACGCCTTCGCCGACGACTTCGCCCGCCGGCACGGGGTCGTCCTCGACCGGATCTACACGGCCAAGATGATGTTCGGCGTGCTCGCGCTGGCCGAGCGCGGCGCGTTCCCGGAGGGCGCCCGGATCCTGGCGGTCATCACCGGCTAGGCGGACGGCCCCGTGTCCGGGGCGGGGCCGTCCGTCCCGGCGTCAGGCCGGAGGCAGGTCCACCAGCTCGGCGAGGGCCGCGCGGTGCCGGTCGGGGGTGCCGAGGGCGATGGAGTCGGCCTTGGCGCGCTTCAGGTAGAGGTGCGCCGGGTGCTCCCAGGTGAAGCCGATGCCGCCGTGCATCTGCACGCACTCCTCGGCGGCCTTCACGGCGACCGCCGAGCAGTGCGCCTGCGCGACGGCGACCGCGACCGGCGCGTCCGCGTCGTCCGTGGCGACGCAGGACGCGGCGTGGCGGGCGACCGCGCGGGCCTGGGTGATCGAGGTCCACAGGTCCGCGAGCCGGTGTTTGAGGCCCTGGTAGGAGCCGACCGGGCGGCCGAACTGGTAGCGCGTCTTGACGTAGGCGACGGTGTCGTCCAGGCAGCGCTCGGCGAGCCCGAGCTGCTCGGACGCCAGCATCGCGGCGCCGGTCCGCAGCGCGGCGGTGACGGCGCCGGTCCCCTCGGCGACACGCCGCGCGGGGGCGCCGGAGAAGGCGAGGTCGGCGAGCCGGCGGGTCATGTCGAGCGAGGTGGCGGCGGTGCGGCGGGCGTCGGCGGCGTCCACCGCGTACAGGCCGTCGCCGGCCGGCACGAGGAGCACCTCGGCGGCCATGCCGTCGGCGACGCTGGTGACCTCGCCGGTCAGCGCTCCGTCCGCGACCCGGACCGTCGCGGGGACGTCGCCCGGCGCGGCACTGAACGGCACCGCCAGGACCGCGACGGCCTCCCCGGCGGCCAGCCGCGCGAGCAGCTCCCGCTCCCCGGCGGCCTGCAGCGCCGCCGTGGCGATCACGGCGCTGGTCAGGAACGGGACGGGCGCGGCGGCCCGGCCGAGCTCCTCCATCACGACGGCGGTCTCGCGCCAGGTGGCGCCGGCGCCGCCGAGCTCCTCGGGGACCGGCAGCCCCGCGCAGCCGAGCCCGCCGGCGACGGCCCGCCACAGCGGCGCGTCGTAGGGCTCGTCCTTCTCGGCGCCGGCGAGGACGGAGGTCCAGGGCGCCTTGTCGTCCAGCACCTGCCGGACGCTCGCGCGCAGGTCGTTCTCGATCTCCCCGTACAGCAGGTCGCTCATCTGGGCAGGTCCTTCCAGGCCACGTCCTTGTCGACGCGGATCTCGCCGGGCAGGCCGAGGACGCGCTCGGCGATGATGTTGCGCAGGATCTCCGAGGTGCCGCCCTCGATGGAGTTGCCCTTGGCGCGCAGGTAGCGGTAGCCGGGCGAGCGGCGGGTGAAGTCGACCTCGGTGGGGCGGCGCATCGTCCAGTCGTCGTAGCGCAGGCCCTCCTCGCCGAGCAGCTCCAGCTCCAGGCCGGACACCTCCTGGTTGAGCTTGGCGAAGGCCAGCTTCGCGCCCGACCCCTCGGGGCCGGGCTGCCCGGCGGTGAGCTGCTGGCGCAGCCGCTCCCCGGTGAGCCGGGCGGCCTCGGTCTCCACCCACGCGCGCAGCAGGGCGTCGTGCAGGCCGGGGGTGCGCAGTTCGGGGCGGTCCCGCCAGAGCGCGGCGACGACGCCGATCATGCCGCTCTCGCGCGGCATGGCCTGGCCGCCGATCGCGACGCGCTCGTTCATCAGCGTCGTGGTGGAGACCTGCCAGCCCTGCCCGACCTCGCCGAGCCGGTGCTCGTCGGGGATCCGGACGTCGGTGAGGAACACCTCGTTGAACTCGGCCTCGCCGGTGATCTGCCGCAGCGGCCGGACCTCGACGCCCGGCGCGGTCATGTCGCAGACGAAGTAGGTCATGCCGCGGTGCTTGGGGACGTCCGGGTCGGTGCGGGTGACGAGGATCGCCCAGCGCGCCTCGTGCGCCATGGACGTCCACACCTTCTGGCCGTTGACCGTCCAGGCGTCGCCGTCGCGGACCGCGCGGGTGCCGAGAGCGGCGAGGTCTGAGCCGGCGCCGGGCTCGCTGAACAGCTGGCACCACAGCTCCTCGCCCGTCCACAGCGGGCGCAGGAAGCGGCGCTTCTGCTCCTCGGTGCCGAAGGCGAGGATCGTCGGGGCGGCCATGCCGAGCCCGATGCCGTTGCGCTCGGGGTGGTTGGTGGGGGCGCCGGCCTCGGCGAAGGCGCGGTCGACGGCGGGCTGCAGGTGCCGCGGCGCGCCCAGCCCGCCGAGCCCCTCGGGGTAGTGGACCCAGGCGAGCCCGGCGTCGAACCGGGCCCGCAGGAACTCCAGCGGCTCGGTCGCCGAGGGGTCGTGGCCGGCGAGGAACTCGCCGACCAGCCGGCTCAGTTCGCCGGCGTCGGGCGGTGCTGTGCTCACGGGGCCTCCGCGCGGGGCGTGGGTGGCGGCGGCCACCCGGAACGGCACATACCAACCGGTCGGTATGGCGAGTCCACCCTAGGAACGGCCGGGACGGCCAGTCAACCGCCCGCGCCCGGCGGTTCCGGACGACTCTCCCCCGGCACGGCATGTCCGCACCGGGTCCCGCTCGGCCCGTCCCCCGGCTCAGCCGTCCCGCATCGCCCGCGCGAAGGCCGGATGGTCGTGGTAGTCGCGGGTCTCGGCGATCAGCCCGTCGCGCACCCGCAGCACCTGGATGTTGGCGACCCGGAACGCGCGGCCCGGGGGGACCACGCGGCCGTCGTAGCCGAACTCCGCGACGATCACCTCGGGGTCGGCGGTCTCGTGCACCACCACGTCGCGGGCGCGCAGTTCGAGGGGCCCCCGCGCGGCGGCGCGGAAGTGCCGGTCTATCTCTGCGCGCCCCTCCAGGCGCGGCGGCGCGGGCGGGAGGGCGAACGGCTGCTCGACGACCGCGTCCTCGGCGTAGAGGACGGCGAGCTCGTCCCAGCGCCCGGCCGAGATGCCCGCGCTGAGCCGCGCGAACACCTCGCGGGGGGTCGGGGCGCCCGGAGCCGTCACGCCATCGCCTCCTCGAAAGCGCGGTGGTGGGCGTAGTCGCGGGACTCCACGATGTGCCCGTCGCGCACCCGCAGGACGAAGATGTTCGGCACGACGAACTCCCGCCCGTTCTCGGTGTTGCGGCCCGCGTACTCGAACTCCGCGATGATCACCTCGGGGTCGGCGGTCTGGTGCACCACGATGTTGCGCGCCTGCATCTCCACCGGCAGCGTCTCCAGCCGGGCGAAGTGCCGGCGCAGCGCCTCGCGGCCCTCCAGGCGCGAGGCCGGGTGGGCGAACGGGTGCACGACCACCGCGTCCTTCGCGTAGAGCTGCGGCAGCCCCTCCGGCCGCCGCGCGATGATCCCGTCGATCAGCCGCTGGAAGACGGCCCGGGGGCTGGCGAACTCTGACATGCGATCTCCCCTACAATCGGAGTACGTGCTCCGGATGAGAAAATACGGAGCCGATACTCCACTTGTCAACGGAAGGCCGCGATGACTGCACCCGCCTCCGGCAGACCGCTGCGCGCCGACGCCCTGCGCAACCGCGCCAAGGTCCTCGCCGCGGCCGAGGAGGTCTTCGCCGTCCAGGGGACCTCCGCCCCCACCGAGGAGGTGGCGCGCAAGGCGGGCGTCGGCATCGGCACGGTGTTCCGGCACTTCCCCACCAAGGAGTCGCTGCTGGAAGCAGTGCTCGTCGCGCTGCTGGAACGGCTGGCGGCCGAGGCGCGGGAGTTGCGGTCCGCGGCCGACCCGGGAGCCGCGTTCTTCGGCTTCTTCTCCCGGGTGGTCTCGCAGGCGGCGACCAAGCAGGCCGTCACCGAGGCGCTGGCCGAGGTCGGCGTCGACGCCCGGGAGGCCACCGGGCGCGCCGGGCCGGGCCTGAGGGCCGCCATCGGGGTCCTCCTCGAACGGGCGCAGGACGCCGGCGCCGTCCGGGCCGACGTCGGCCCCGGCGAGGTCATGGCGCTGCTGGCCGGCATGTCCTACGCCGCCGGACGCGCCGGGGCCCGCGACGACGTCCTCCGCATCGCCTTCGACGGGCTGCGCCCGCGGGAGTGCCGGGACCGGGCGGCGGGCCGGACGTAGGGGCCGCCCGGCCGCCGGCTACGGTTCCGCCAGCTCGGCGGGGAGGTCGGCCTCGTGGAGCACGGTCAGCGTGGTGACGGCGCGGGTCAGCACCACGTACAGGCGGGCGAGGCCGCGCGCCTCGGCGGCGGCGATGGCGGCGGGCTCGGCGACGACCACATGGTCGTACTCCAGGCCCTTGGCCAGGGTCGCGGGCACCACCAGCAGCCGTCCGGTGCCCTCGGACTCGGGCCCGAGGACCTCGTGCTCCAGCCCGGCGGCCTCCAGCGCCGCCTCGTGCTCGTCCGCCCGCGCGTCCGGGACGATCAGGCCGACCGAGCCGGGGCGGGCGAGGGCGGCGCGCGCGGCCTCGGCCGCCCCGGCGACGACGTCGGGGACGCGCCGCACGGTGAGCGCCCCGGCGCCGGGGCGCAGCGAGCGCGGCCGCTCCAGGTCGGGCGCGACGTGCGGGAGCAGGCGGGCGGCGAAGTCGAGGACGGTCCCCGGAACGCGGAACCCGAGGGTCAGCTCGGTGACCTGCCCGTCCTGCCCGAGGTGGGTGAGGACCTCCTTCCACGAGCGCGCCGACCACGCGGTCGTTCCCTGCGCGAGGTCGCCGAGGACGGTCGCCGAGCCCGTCGCGCAACGGCGGCCGAGCGCCCGCAACTGCATGGCGGACAGGTCCTGCGCCTCGTCCACCACCAGGTGGCCGAGCGAGGCGGTGCGCTCGATGAGGTCGTTCAGCTCGTCCAGGAGGGCCCGGTCGGCGGCGGTCCACTTGGCGGAGCGGTGCGAGCGGGCGGCCTTGCCCCGCAGGAGGACGGCCTGCTCGTCCTCGTCCAGCACCCCCTTCGCGGCCCTGCGCAGCAGCTCGGCGTCCGACAGCAGCCGGTGCAGGACCTGCTCGGGGGTCACCTTCGGCCACACCGCGTCGAGGACCTGCCTGACCGGCCTGCTCCGCGCGACCTGGTCCTGGACGCGGTCGTCGGGGGCCTCGCCGCGCCGCTCCATCCGCACGAGGACCTGGTGCGCGAGCCGCTGCGCGAACGCGGCCCGGCCCGCGCCGTAGCGGGTCGTCCCGCGCAGCGCGGCGGCGGTCTCGCGGATCTCGTGGTCGGCGAGCCGGTATCGCGCCGCGCCCCGGGTGACGACGAGCCCCTCCTCCGGTTTGCGGACGTGCAGCCACAGCGCCTTGCGCAGCACGTCGGCCATCCGGGCGTCGCCCTTGAGGGCGGCCGTATCCGCGGGCTCGCCGGCCAGCGGCGGGCCGAGCAGGTCGTCGATGGTGGCCTGCTCGACCCGGACCTCGCCGAGCGCGGGCAGCACCGCCGCGATGTAGGCGAGGAACGCGCGGTTCGGTCCGACGATGAGGACGCCGGACCGCGACAACCGCTCCCGGTGCGTGAACAGCAGGTAGGCGGCGCGGTGCAGCCCGACGGCCGTCTTGCCGGTGCCGGGCGCGCCCTGGACGCAGACGCTGCGGGGCAGGTCGGCGCGGACGATCACGTCCTGCTCGGGCTGGATGGTGGCGACGATGTCGCGCATCGGGCCGGTCCGGGGCCGCTCGATCTCCTCGGTCAGGATCCGGGACGGGCCCGTCCCCGGCGGCGTGCCGCCACCGTCGAGGGGCTCGTCCTCGAACGCGGTCAGCTCGCCGGCCCGGAAGCCGAAGCGCCGGCGCAGCCGCCAGCCCATCGGGTCCGCCGGTCCGGCCTGGTAGAAGGCCCGCGACACGGGGGCCCGCCAGTCCAGGACGAGGGGCCGCCCCTCGTCGCCGTCGTGGACGTGCCGCCGCCCCACGTACATCACGGCGGGGAGGTCGGGGCCGGCCTCGCCGCCGCGGTCCATCCGGCCGAAGAACAGCGGGGTTCCGGGGTGGTCGGCGAGCGCTCTGACCCGCTGGTCGAGGAGCGACTCGAGGAACTGCTTGGAGACCCAGTCGGCGGCGACGTCGGCGCTGAGGCCTTCGGCGTGCTCGCGCATCCGGCGCAGCGCGGCGCGGGACTCGGCGAGGTGGGCGCGTTCGGCTGCGAGGACCGCGGTTTCGGAAGGGTCGGCGGGCTCGGCGGGCATGCGGACAGACCTCCGGCTGCGAGGGTGGTGGGGGGCGAAACCCACGACCTTACCGATCCGGAGCGGGCGGCGCTGGACATTTCACGGGACGCGCTTCCGGGGGCGGCGGCGCTGCGCCTTGCCGGTGGGCGCGGGGTGTGTGACGTTGGTACGCATGGCGACTCTCACCGGACGGTCCGCTCTGGTCACGGGAGCCTCGTCGGGCATCGGCGCCGTGGTGGCGGAGGCGCTCGCCGCCGCCGGGGCCCGGGTCGGCCTGGTGGCGCGGCGCAAGGACAGGCTCTCGGAGGTGCTGTCCCGGTGCCGCGAGCACGCCCCGGAGTCGGCGATGTGGGCGGCCGACCTCGCCGACCTCGACGCGGTCGCCGACCTCGCCGCGGAGGCCGAGCGCGAGCTCGGCGGCGTCGACGTGCTGGTCAACAACGCGGGGATGCCGAAGCGGCGCCGCGTCCAGGACCTCTCGGCCGCCGACGCCGACGAGGCGATGCGGCTCAACTACCTGTCCCCCGTGCGGCTCACGCTGGCGCTGCTGCCCGGCATGCTCGCGCGCGGCGGGGGGCACCTGGTGGCGGTCGGCTCGGTCGCGGCGCGGCTCGGCCCGCCGCACGAGGCGGCCTACTCCGCGTCCAAGGCCGCGCTCACGGCGTTCTGGGAGAGCATGGCGGTCGACCTGGACGGGACGGGCGTGGGGGTCCACGTGATCCAGCCCGCGCTCATCGCCGGGACGGAGCTGTTCACCCTCCCCGGCAACGAGCCGCCGCTCAGCGACGTGTCGGACGCCCTGCCGCCGCAGGAGGTGGCCGCTGCCGTGCTGGAGGTCCTGGAGAGCGGGCGGTTCGAGCGGTACGTGCCCGACTGGTTCGGCGAGATGGCCTCCGGCAAGGCCGCCGACGTCGAGGCGTTCGTCGCCGGGGTCAAGGAGTGGACCCGCGACCGCCTGGCGACGCACCCGTCCTGACCCGCGGCGCCCTGACCCTCCGCGGTCCGTTGCCGCCGCCCGCGCTCCCTCAGTAGGGTGTGGCCTCCCAGTGATCCACATCACACGAGGCGCGAGGGGGCGGGTGCCATGGCCGCTGCGCGGGGCCTGCGGGTGCGCGACGTGACGGTCCGGTTCGGGCGGCTGACGGCGGT
Source organism: Actinomadura sp. NPDC000600 (assembly GCF_040492135.1). Taxonomy (NCBI): domain Bacteria; kingdom Bacillati; phylum Actinomycetota; class Actinomycetes; order Streptosporangiales; family Thermomonosporaceae; genus Actinomadura; species Actinomadura sp. NPDC000600. The sequence goes on along the minus strand of NZ_JBEUPD010000013.1, from coordinate 212,292 downwards.
CGACGGGGCGGGGCTCACCGTCCCGTCCGGCGCGGTCACCGGCCTCGCCGGCCCGAGCGGCGCGGGCAAGACGACGCTCTGCGACGTGATCACGGGGCTGCGGCGCCCGGCGGCGGGGAGCGTGCTGCTGGACGGCGCCGACCTGACCCGCAGCGCGGCGCGGGAGCGGGCCCGGCGCGGCATCGCCCGCACCTTCCAGCAGACGGGCGCGGCGGGCGCGGCGACCGTGCGCGAGAGCGTCCAGGCCGCCGCGGCCAGGCACGCGATGACGCGGGAGCACCCGGGCCGCACGGCGCGGGACCGGTGGCGGCGCCGCTGGGACGCGCGCCGCGGCGCGGGCGCCGTCGCCGCCGCCCTCCTCGCCCGCCTCGGCATCGAGGACCATGCGGACACGCCCGTCCGCGACGCGCCGCCCGGCGTCGCCGGGCTGGTGGACCTGGCGCGGGCCCTCGCCGCCGAACCGGCCGTGCTCGTGCTGGACGAGCCGTGGGCGGGCCTTCCGGTGCGGCACGCGCGGGCGCTGGAGGTCTTGCTCCGGGACCTGGCCGAGGAGGGGCTCGCGGTGCTGGTCGTCGAGGAAGAGATCGAGGCCCTGCTCGGGGTGTGCGACGTCCTGCACGTGCTCGACGGCGGCAGGATGATCGCGGCCGGCCCCCCGGCGGAGGTGCGGGCCGATCCCCGGGTGCGCGACGCCTACCGCGCCGGCCCGGACCTCACCACGTGTCGATCCACGGGCGGGGACGGTCGTCGGCCGGCGGTGCGGCGGCCAGCACTGCGGTGATCCACCGCCGCGTCTCGGCCGGGTCGATGACGTCGTCCAGCTCGAACACCGTGGCGGCGTGGAGCGCCTTGCCGTACTCGTAGGCGGCGGCGACCATCTGCTCGAACATCGCCTGCGGGTCCTCGGCGGCTTCCAGCTCCTTGCGAAACCCGAGCCGGACGGCGCCCTCCAGCCCCATGCCGCCGATCTCACCGGTGGGCCAGGCGAGGGTCGCGAGCGGCGCCTTGAACCCGCCGCCCGCCATGGCCTGCGCGCCGAGCCCGTACCCCTTGCGGAGGACGACCGTGACGATCGGGACGCGCAGGTTGGCGCCGATGACGAACAGGCGGCTGAAGTGCCGGACGGTGGCGGTGCGCTCGGCGTCCGGGCCGACCATGAAGCCCGGGGTGTCGCACAGCGACACGACCGGCAGGCCGTGCGCGTCGCACAGCTGCAGGAACCGGGCGGCCTTGTCGGCGGCGTCGCGGTCGATGGCGCCGCCGAGGTGCGCCGGGTTGCTGGCGATCAGGCCCAGCGGGCGGCCCTCGATCCGCATCAGCGCGGTGATGATCCCGACGCCGAACGCCCGGCGCAGCTCCAGCACCGACCCGTTGTCGGCGAGGTGGGCGACGGCGCGGCGGACGTCGTAGGCGCGCATCCGGTTCTCCGGGACGACGTGCCGCAGGATCCGCTGGTCGTCGCAGGTCCAGTCGTCCACCGGGCCCCGGAAGTAGGACAGGTAGCGGCGGGCCGCCCGGACCGCCTCGGCCTCGTCGTCCACCACGATGTCGATGACGCCGTTCGGTTCCTGGTCGCCGACCGGGCCGATCTCCTCGGGCGTGAAGACGCCGAGGCCGCCGCCCTCGATCATGGCGGGGCCGCCCATGCCGATGTTGGCGTCGCGGGTGGCGACGATGACGTCGCAGCAGCCGAGCAGGGCCGCGTTCCCCGCGAAGCAGCGCCCGCTCGCGATGCCCACCGACGGGACGGCGCCGCTGAGCCGCCCCATCGCGTGGAACGTCGTCACGTCCAGGCCGGAGACGGCGGTGGTGTCGGTGTCGCCGGGGCGTCCCCCGCCGCCCTCGGCGAACAGCACCACCGGCAGGCGGCGGCGGTGGGCGATGTCGAGCATCCGGTCGGTCTTGCGGTGGTTCTGGTGGCCCTGCGTCCCGGCGAGGACCGTGTAGTCGTAGGACATGACGACCGCCTGCGCGCCGTCGACGTCCCCGATGCCGCAGACCATGCCGTCGGCGGGCGTGCGCTCGATGAGGTCGTCCAGGGAGCGGCGCTGCCGCTGCGCGGCGATGGCGAGGGCGCCGTACTCGACGAACGTGCCGGGGTCGCACAGGTCGCCGATGTTCTCCCGCGCGGTGCGGCGGCCGCGCGCGTGCCGCTTGGCGACCGCCTCGGGGCGGGCGGCGTCGAGCCCGGTCTCGTGGCGGCGCAGTGTTTCGGCGAGGTCGGCGCGGATGAGGTCCAGGTCGGCCGCCCCGTCCTCGGCGGCGTGGTCGCCGCCCGCCTCGGCGGGCTCGGTGAACAGCAGCGGCGCGCCCTCGGCGACGGTCTCGCCGGGCGCCGCGGCAAGAGCCCGGACGATGCCCGCCTCCCCCGCGCGGACGACGTGCTCCATCTTCATGGCCTCGAGGACCAGCACCGGCGCGCCCGCCCGGACGAGGTCGCCTTCGGACACCTCCACGCTCACGACCGTCCCCTGCATCGGCGCGGGGACGGCGACCGTGCCGGGCGGCGCGTCCGGGGCGGCCGGCGCCTGGGGCGCTCCGGCGGCCGGGGCCGTCTCGACGTAGTACCGGCGGTGCTCGCTCTCCAGCAGTTCGGGCAGGTGGTCGGCGACGAAGGACGTGCGGGCCCCGCCGGCGGTGAATCCGGGGTGGCGCAGCACGCCCTGCAGCAGCGGGATGCTCGTGGCGACGCCCGCGATCTCGAACTCGCCGAGCGCGCCGTGGGCTCGGGCGGCGGCCGAGGACAGGTCCTCGGCGCGGGCGATGACCTTGGCGAGCAGCGGGTCGTAGCGCGGGCTGGTGCGGTAGCCGGCGTACCCGTGGGTGTCGACGCGCACGCCGGGACCGGACGGCGGCGCGAACGCGGTGAGCGTCCCGGCGCTCGGGCGCGGCGTCCCGTCCGCGGCGATCGTCTCGGCGTTGACGCGCACCTGGACGGCGCAGCCGGTCGCCGGCGGCGGCGCGGCCAGGCCCACCCCGGCGAGGTCCTCCCCCATCGCCAGCCTGATCTGCGCCTTCACCAGGTCGACGCCGGTGATCTCCTCGGTGACGGTGTGCTCGACCTGGAGCCTCGGGTTGGCCTCCAGGAACCAGAACTCCTCGCCGTCGACGAGGAACTCGAAGGTGCCGAGCCCGGCGTAGCGGACCCGGGCCGCCAGACGCAGCGCGGCGTCCAGCAGCGCGTCCCTGACGGCTCCGGGCAGCGCCGGCGCGGGGGCGATCTCGATCAGCTTCTGGTGGCGGCGCTGGACGCTGCAGTCGCGCTCCCACAGGTGGGTGACGGCGCCGGACCCGTCGCCCGCGACCTGGACCTCGATGTGGCGCGCGCTCGGCACGTGCTTCTCGGCGTACAGCTCGCCGCTGCCGAAGGAGGCGAGCGCCTCCGACCGGCACCGCTCGTAGGCGTCCGCCACCGCCGCGGGATCGGTGACGACGCGCATGCCGCGCCCGCCGCCGCCCGCGAGCGCCTTGAGCACGACGGCGCCGTGCTCGCGGGCGAACGCCTCCGCGCCGGCGGGACTCACGGCGCCGGGCGTGCCGGGGGCCACGGGGACGCCCGCCTCCCGTGCCAGGCCGCGCGACGCGGTCTTGTCGCCGAACAGCTCCAGCAGCGCCGGCGGCGGCCCGACGAAGGTGAGCCCGGCCGCGGCGCAGCCGGCGGCGAAGCCCGCGTTCTCGCTCAGGAAGCCGTAGCCGGGGTGGACGGCGGTGGCGCCGGCGTCCTTGGCGGCGGCGATGAGCGCGTCCGCGTCGAGGTATCCCGCGGCGCCCTCGCCGGGCAGGACGCGCGTCTCGTCGGCGCGTCTGGTGTGCGGTGAGGCCGCGTCGTCGCGGGTGCGCACGGCGACCGTCCGCAGCCCCAGCTCGGCCGCGGCCCGGACGACCCGCAGCGCGACCTCTCCCCGGTTGGCCACAAGGATCCCGCCCACCCGGCCTCCTCACCTCGCCTGAGCCGGTCGGCCCTCACTCTAGAGAGCGGGGCGCGGGGGGCCGCGCCCGGATGCCCCGGCGCGCGCGGACGACGGGATCGGGGCCTGTTCCCCACCGTCTTCCAAGCGGACATAATGGCGGGTCACGACCTGGGAGGCCGCGGGGAGGCGACCTGCCGCGGGACGAGGGGGGCCGATGCCGGAACGGCGCCGGAGGACCGTGCGCGACCTGCGCCGCGCCAACCGGTCGGTGCTGCTGCGGCGGCTGTACTTCGACGGGCCGCTCAGCCGCCAGGACCTCGCCCGCGAGACCGGGCTCAGCCCGGCCTCGGTCAGCAACGTGGTCAGCGAGCTGATCGGCGCCGGGCTCGTCGTGGAGGCGGGCAGCGTCGAGTCCGACGGCGGCCGACCGCGGGTGCTGCTGAAGGCCGCGGCCGGGTACGGCCACCTCGTCGGCGTCGACGTCGGCGAGACGCGCGTGGTGGTCGAGCTGTTCGACCTGGCGCTGACCCGGCTCGCCAAGGCCGACCTGCCGCTCGGGGACGGCGGGCACGACGAGCGCGCCGTCGTCCGGCACATCCTGGACGGCCTGCCGGCGGTGATCGACGGCGCGTCGGTCGACCCGGCGTCCGTCATCGGGGTCGGCGTGGGCGTCCCCGGCGTGGTCGAGCACGGCCCGGAGGCGGTCGTGCACTGCCAGACCATCGGCTGGGACGGCGTGCCGCTGGAGCGGATGCTGCGCGAGGGCACCCGCCTGCCGCTGTTCGTCGACAACGGCGCGACGTCGCTCGGCCAGGCCGAGATGTGGCTCGGCGCCGGGCGCGGGCACCGCGACGCCGTCGTCGTCCTCATCGGCTCCGGGGTCGGCGCCGCCGTGATGATCGACGGCTCGCCGTACCGGGGCGCGGCGGGCAGCGCGGGCGAGTGGGGCCACACGACGTCCCGGGTCGGCGGCGCGCGGTGCCGGTGCGGCTCCCGCGGCTGCCTGGAGGCCTACGTCGGCGCGACCGCCCTGCGGGAACGGTACCGGGCGGCGGGCGGCCCGGCCGGGACGGGCGAGGAGGCGGCCCTCACCGCGCTGCTGGCCGACCCGTCCGCGGCGGCGGCCGCCCTGCGCGACGACGTCGCCGAGCACCTCGGCGCGGGCATCGCCGACCTGGTCAACCTGTTCGGCCCGGAGAAGATCATCATCGGCGGCTGGGCCGGGCTGCTGATCGGCGGCCGGATGCTGGACCGGATCACCGCGGCGGCCGCCGCCTACGCGCTGCGGCACCCGTTCGCGCGGACCTCCGTCGACCTTTGCCGCCTCGGTCCCGAGGCGGTCGCCGTCGGCGCGGCCACCCTCCCGCTCGCGCACCTGCTCGACGGCGGCGACCCGGCGGGCGCACAATGGCCCGGCGGCGGCCCGCGGGGGATAATGGTCTTCTGACCAGCACCCTGGAGGGCGACGACACATGGGCACCGCCGGCCGTTCCGTGCGCGAATCCCTGCTGGACGCCGCGGCAGACCTCCTGGTGGAGCGCGGCTACCGCGCCGTCCGGATGCGCGACGTCGCCGCCGCCGCCGGGGTCAGCCGGCAGACCGTCTACAACGAGTTCGGCGACAAGTGGGGCCTCGCGCAGGCGGTCGTGATCCGCGACAACGAGCGCTACCTCGACGGCATCGACGCCGTGCTGTCCGAGCACGACGACCTGTACTCCGCGGTGGTCGCCGCGGTGGTGTTCTCGCTGGAGACCTCCGCCGACGACCAGCTGAAGAAGGCGGTGCTCACGGGCGCGGGCGGCGACGAGATGCTGCCGCTGCTCACCACGCAGGCGGAGCCGGTGCTGTTCGCCGCCAGCGCCCGCATCGCCGAGCACGCCCTGCGCCAGTGGCCGGATCTGGACCGGGAGGCGCTCACCGAGATCGCCGACGCGGCGGTGCGCCTGACGATGAGCCACATCATGCTGCCGTCCGGGCCACCGGAGGTGTTCGCCCACTTCGTCGCCCGCATGGTGACCCGCTACATGGCCGCCACCGCGCGGCCCTCGGTCCGCGACGGCGGGTGACGGTCAGGGGACGTCGCTCCGGATGTGGACGACCTTGACCGCGGTCATCTCGTCCAGGAGCCCGGGGCCGTAGCCGAACCCGTGGCCGCTGGCGCGGCGCGGGGTGGCGGCGCCGCCGGGAGCGCCGCCGAACACCGCGTTGATCTTCACGGTGCCGGCGTCCAGCGTGCGCCAGGCTGCCTGCGCGTGCGCCATGTCGCGGGTGAGGACGGTCGCGGCGAGGCCGTAGCGGGAGCGGCGCGCGGCCTCCAGCGCCTGCTCGAACCCGGCCACGGTGCGCACGGGCGCGACGGGGCCGAAGGTCTCCTCCGCCATGACCGCCATGTGGTCGGCGCAGCCGGCGAGCACGGTCGCCGGGTAGAAGCAGCCGGGTCCCCCGGGCAGGCGCGCGCCGGTCAGGGCCCGCGCCCCGTCGGCGAGGGCCTTCTCCACCTGCTGGTGGACCTGGGTGCGGTGGCGCTCGTCGACGAGCGGCCCGAGCTCCGTGGACGGGTCGGCGCCAGGCCCCATGCGCAGGTCCCGCGCGCGGGCGGTGAGCGCGTCCAGGAACGGCTCGGCGACGGCCTCGTGCACGTAGACGCGCTCGACCGAGGTGCAGATCTGGCCGGCGTTGGCGAAGCAGCCGAGCGCGGCCTGCTCGGCGGCCCATGCCGGGTCGACGCCGGCGTCCACGATCAGGGGGTCGGCCCCGCCGTTCTCCAGGACGGTCCTCGCGCCCCTCCGGGCGGCCAGTTCGGCGATGCGGCGGCCGGCGCGGGTGGAGCCGACGTGCGCGACGACGTCGGCGCCCAGGTGCCCGGCGAGGGCCTCGCCGACCGCGCCGCCGCCGGTGACCATGTTCAGGACCCCGTCGGGCAGGCGCCCCGCGATCAGCTCGGCGAGCATCGCGCCGGTGTGGGGCGTCCGCTCGGACGGCTTGTGGACGACGGTGTTGCCCGTCGCCACGGCCGCGCCGACCAGGCCGCAGGCGATCGCGACCGGGTCGTTCCACGGCGTGATCGCGGCGACGACGCCCCACGGCTCGCGGACCATGAAGTCGGCGGCGTCCCGACCGCCCTGGAGGCTGCGCCCGCCGTGCAGCGGGCCCAGTTCGGCGTACTGGCGCAGGGTCCCGATGCCGGCCTCCACGCCGCCGAGGGCGTCACCGGTGGGCTTGCCCATCTCCGCGGTCACCAGGGCGGCCAGCTCGTCCATGCGCTCCTCGACCGCGCGCGCGGCCGCGTGCAGCGCCGCGCCCCGCTCGGCGGCCGGCACAGCGGCCCAGCCGGGCGCGGCGCCGCGGGCCGCCGCCACGGCCGTGTCCACGTCCGCCGCCGACGAGGCCGCCACCACCCCGAGCGGTTCGCCGGTCGCCGGATCGGTCACCGTGAACGTCTCGTCCCCGGTCCCCTGGCTCCACCGTCCGCCGGCCAGCATCCACCTGTCGCGCGGCCGCATGGCCTCCCCTTCCCGTCGTCGGATCCCTCCGCCGGTCCCCCGGTGCCGAGGTCCCCGTCTCGCCTACCCCGCGAAGCGGCGTTCATGACCACCCCTCGTCAGTGACCACTTACTTCGGTCGGCTACCGTGAGCCGGGCGAGAGTCGACGAGGGAGCTTGCGAGGGAGGCGCGATGGACTTCGACCTGCCGGAGGGCGCGGCCGCGGTGCGCGAGGGCGTGCTGGCGGTCGCCGGGAAGTACGACCAGGACTACTGGAGCCGGTGCGACGCGGACAAGCGCTGGCCGGAGGAGGTCTGGCGGGAGCTGGTCGACGGCGGCTGGCACAGCCTGGCGGTCCCCGAGGAGTACGGCGGCGGGGGCCAGGGCCTGCTGGAGCTGGCGGTGGCCCTGGAGGCCCTCGCCGAGGGCGGCGCGGGCGGCGCCGCGTCCTTCATGTACCTGCTGACGCCCGCGTTCGGCGGGCTCACCATCGCCCGCCACGGCACCGCCGAGCAGAAGCGCGAACTCCTGCCGAAGATCGTCTCCGGCGAGATCGAGACGTGCTTCGCCGTCACCGAGCCGGACGCGGGCAGCAACGCGATCAACATCTCCACCCAGGCGCGCCGCGACGGCGACTCCTTCGTCGTCAGCGGCCAGAAGATCTGGATCTCCGGCGTCGAGCGCGCCGACCTCCTCGTCCTGGTCACCCGGACGATCCCGGCCGCGGAGGCCCGGCCCCGCACGGCCGGCTTCACCGTCCTGCTCGTGGACGTCAAGAAGGCCGTGGCCGACGGCACGCTGACCTACCGGCCGATCCCCAAGCTCGGCACCAACACCGTCGCGTCCAGCATGGTCTTCCTGGACGGCGTGCGCGTGCCCGCGGACCGGGTCCTCGGCGAGCCCGATCAGGGCTTCGCCGTCCTGTGGGACATCCTCAACCCCGAGCGGATCCTCGCCGCCGCGGGCGGCGTCGGATCCGGCGGGCTGGTGCTGCGGATCGCCTGCGAGTACGCCGTCGAGCGCGCCCCGTTCGGCAGGCCGATCGGCGCGCACCAGGGCATCGCGTTCCCGCTCGCGCGGATCAAGGCGCAGCTGGAGCTGGCGCGGCTGATGACCTACAAGGCCGCCTGGCTCTGGGACCGGGGCCGGCCGTGCGGCTCGGAGGCCAACATCGCCAAGCTCACCGCGGCCGACGCGGCCTGGCAGGCCGCCGACCGCGCGTTCCAGACCCACGGCGGCATGGCGTACTCGCTGGAGTACCCGATCGCCAGGATGTTCCGGGACGCCCGCATTGGCAAGAACATCCCGGTCGCCGAGGAACTCGTCCTCGCCCACATCGCCCAGCACGAGCTGGGGCTCCCCAAGTCGTACTGACCGGGGCCGTGGGCGGTCCGGCCGGCGCCGGGCCGCCCCGGGGACCGCCGGGCCGCGCCTCAGCCGAAGCGGGGCGGGCGCTTCTCCCGGATCGCCGCGACGCCCTCGCGCACGTCCGGGCCGGTGAACCCGAAGAACTCCATCGCCAGGGACGCGTCGAACGTCGGCCCGGCGAGGCGCAGCCAGTTGTTCAGCGCGTGCTTGGTGAACGACAGCGCCTCGGCGGGCCCGGCGGCGAGCCGCCCGGCGATCTCCAGGGCGCGCTCGTGCACCTGCGCGTCGTCCACGCACAGCGAGACCAGGCCGATGCGCTCGGCCTCCTCGCCGGTGAGGACGTCGTTGAGCAGCAGGTAGTACTTGGCCTTCGCGAGCCCGCACAGCAGCGGCCACACGATGGCCGCGTGGTCGCCGGCCGCCACGCCCAGCCGCGTGTGCCCGTCGATGATCTTCGCGGTGCGGCCCGCGACGGAGACGTCGGCCAGCAGCGCGACCGCGAGCCCCGCGCCCACCGCCGGGCCCTGCACGGCGCTGACCACCGGCTTGGAGCAGTTCACCACGTTCATCACGATGTCGCGGGCCTCGCGCATGATCCGGCGGCGGGACGCGTGGTCGGTCATCATCTCCTCGATCATGGCGAGGTCGCCGCCGGCGGAGAACGCCGTCCCCTCCCCGCGCACGAGGACCACGCGCACCTCGTCGTCGGCGTCGGCGTCCCGCCAGATCTCCGCCAGCTCGCGGTGCCCGGTGGTGTCGACCGCGTTCAGCTTGCCCGGCGTGCTGAGCGTGACCCGCAGCACCCCGTCCGCCGCCCAGTCGATCCTCAGCCGCTCGTACGCGTCGTACCGCGTCATGCCGCACTCCCCTGCCGCGAGTGGTCGTCGAATGCCGCGCGCAATCGTCGCACAGCGAACTCCACGGCCTCGGCACCGGCGTCGAAGATCTCGGGCAGCAGGAAGAAGGAGTGCACGACGCCGTCGTAGCGGCGCAGCTCCGCCGGCACGCCGGCGGCGGCGAGCCGGCGGGCGTACTCCTCGGCCTCGTCGCGCAGGATGTCGTACTCGGCGGTGATCACGGTGGCGGGCGCGGCGCCGGCCAGGTCCGCGGCGCGCAGCGGGGCGAGCCGGGGGTCGGACGGGTCGGCGCCGTCCCGGTAGAGGTCCATGAACCGGGCGAGCGACCCGGCGTCCAGCCCGTACCCCGTGCCGTACTCCCGCCAGCTCGGGGTGTCCATCGCCGTGTCGGTCACCGGGTAGACGAGCAGCTGGTGGGCGAGCCGCACCCCGGCGTCCCTGGCCAGCAGCGCGCACGCGGCGGCGAGGTTGCCCCCGGCACTGTCGCCGGCGACCGCGACGGCCCCGTGCCGCACCCCGTACCGGCCGGGCCCGCGCGCCACCGACGAGACGACGGCCCAGGCGTCGTCCACCGCCGCGGGGAACGGGTGCTCGGGGGCGAGCCGGTAGCCGACGCTCAGCACGGCGCACTCCGCCGCGGCCGCCAGGTCGCGGCAGAAGGCGTCCACGTTGTCGACGCCGCCGAGCACCCATCCCCCGCCGTGCAGGTACACGACGGCGGGCAGCGGCCCCCGCTCGGGCGGCTCCGGGCGGTACAGGCGCACCGGCACGGGCCCTCCCGGGCCGGGAACCTCGATGTCGCGGACCTCCGGAAGCTCGCGCCGCTCGACCGGGAACGCCGCGCCGATCCGCTCCCGCATCTCCTCGATCGCGGGCTCGGCGTCCCCGCCCCCTCCCGGCGGCGCGGCCGTCCACGAGGCGAGCAGTTCCAGAAAGCTCACGGTCTGCGGGTGCAGGGGCATGCGGCGGCCTCCGGGGGTCGGCGGGAATCCTCCCCACGGCCTCCCCGGTGGCCCGCCGATCAATCCCCGGCCTCAGCGGCCGGCGGCACCGGCATCGGCCGCCTGCCGCACCGGCGCCGGCGGCGCCGCGGGCGCCTGCCCGCGGCCCGCGGCCTCGGCGACGAGGGCCTCGAACAGCCGCCGGTCGTCTCCTTCCTCGGGGTGCCACTGGACCGCGAGCCCGAAGCGGTGCCCCTGGAGCTCCACGGCCTCGACGACCTGGTCCTCGGCCCACGCGACGGCGGTCAGGCCCTTGCCGAGCCGGCTCACCGCCTGGTGGTGGCAGGTGGGCACGTCGGCCGAGCCGCCGAGGATGCCGCCGATCCGGCTCGTCTCGCTGATCCGCACCCGGTGGGAGCCGACCAGCCCGGCCTGCGGGGCGTGCCCCTTGTGGCCCACCGCCTCCGGCAGGTGCTGGACGAGGGCGCCGCCGCGCACGACGTTCAGCACCTGCATGCCCCGGGAGACGGCCAGGAAGGGCAGATCGGCGGCCACGACGGCGCGGGCGAGGGCCAGCTCGAACCGGTCGCGCTGCGGCTGCGGCGGCCCGGTCTCGTAGTGCCGGAAGGCGCCGTACAGCTCGGGATCGACATCGGCGCCGCCCGCCAGCACGACGCCGTCCAGCCGGGAGACCAGGGTGCCCAGCCCGCGCAGGGTCGCGGCCGGCGGCAGCAGGACCGGGACGCCGCCGGCCCGTTCGACCGAGCGCGCGTACGGCACCGGCAGCAGCGCGGCCTCGCGCACCCAGCTCCCCCAGCGGGCCGGCTCCTGGTAGGCGGTGATGCCGATGAGCGGCGGCGCGCCCTCACCGGCCGCGGGGCGCGGGGCCCCGCACGCGGCTTGCGACATGTGTGTCTCCCCCTCTGCTGAGCACCGGCCGCGGGGGCGGCGGCCGCTATGGGTGATCCGCCTGTCGGCCGCACGTCACCGTGCGTCACCCGCCCCCTCGCGCCGCCCGGCCCCGGGGCCCTCCTCCCGGCCAGCTTGCCGCACGGCACGCACGTCCGCCGTGGAAAGCGGCGAGATCGGCGCACCGCGCCGCCGCGGGCCGCCGCGCGGCCATTGGCGGCGCGCAGCAGGAAACACGAAGAATTCTGAAATCTTCTCCCGGGATAGGGGTTCTTCCTCCCCATCCGACCGGTTCCTCCTGAACGTCGGAACACAGATCCGATACTGATCAGTATGCGTTGACTGCGGCACTTACCGGGAGTCACGGAGAATTGAACCTTCGTTACTGACAGTAGCGATCACGAGGCTCTTCGCGAGCAATCCATTGAACACCTGCGGAGATTGGTGAGAGAATCTCACCGAGTCGGGCAGCGAACGCGCACGGATCGACCGTCGCACCCGCCGTCCGGCCGCCGGAAACAGCCCGAAGGGAAGGCGTGCCGCCGAATGCCATCGGAAACTCGCGTGATCAAAGAATGCTTCGCACGCCTCGAGGCCGACCCGGCGGGCGCCATGAGCTTTTTCTACGGCCGCCTTTTCGCGGCCCGGCCCCGACTGCGGTCCCTGTTCCCGCCCGCGATGGGCGGCCAGCACGACCGGTTCTTCCACGCGCTCAGCCGGATCGCGTGGAGCCAGGACAACCCGGAGGAACTCGCCCGCCACCTCGAGGGCCTCGGGCGCGGCCACCGCAAGTACGGGGTGCTGCGCGAGCACTATCCGGACGTCGAGGAGGCCGTGGTCGCGACGCTGCGCACCTTCGCCGCCGACGTCTGGACGGCCGAGGCCGAGACCGCCTGGCGCACCGCCTACCGCTCCGCGGCCGAGGCCATGGCCGGCGCGGCGGAGCGGGACGCCGCGGACGCCCCGCCGTGGTGGGTCGCCGAGGTCGTCCGGCACGACCGCCGCGCCTTCGACCTCGCCGTCCTCACGCTGCGCCCCGAGCGCCCCCTGCCGTTCGCGCCCGGGCAGCACGTGAGCGTGCAGTCGGCCCGCTGGCCCCGGGTCTGGCGGCCCTACTCGATCGCGAACGCGCCCCGCCGGGACGGGACGGTCAGCCTGCACGTCCGGGCCGTTCCCGCCGGATGGGTGAGCGGCGCGCTGGTCCGGCACACCGGGCCGGGCGACAGCGTGCTGCTGGGCCCGCCGGAGGGCGCGATGACCCTCGACCCGGACTCGGACCGCCCGCTCCTGCTGATCGGCGGCGGCACCGGCCTCGCCCCGGTGAAGGCGCTGGCCGAGCAGGCCGTCGCCTCCGCCCCGGACCGCGACGTCCTGCTCGTCGTCGCGGCCCGCACCGAGGACGGCCTCTACGACCTCCCTGGGCTTCGGCTGCTGGAGTCCGCCCACGCCCGGCTCCGCGTCGTCCCGGTGGTCTCACGCGAACCCGCGCCCGGCGCGGTCGCCGGCCGCGTGCCGGACGTCCTGCCGCGGATCGTGGACGGCGCCGCCGGCCACGACGCCTACGTGGCCGGCCCCGCCCCGCTCGTCCGCGGGGCGGTCTCCGCCCTGCAGCGGCTGGGCGTGCCGCTGACGCGCGTCCACCACGACCTGCTCACGGCCGGCGACTGACGCCCGTCACAGGCCGGCGCGCTCCCGCAGGAACCCGGCCGTCTTGGCGTCCGCCGGGTAGAACGACTCGATCGCCAGCTCGGCCACGGTGATGTCGACCGGCGTCCCGAAGGTCGCGATGGTGCTGAAGAACGACAGCTCGCGGCCGTCCACCCGCATCCGCAGCGGGACGAAGACCTCGTGGTCCGCGGGCGGGGCCATCGCCTCCCCCACGTCGCCGGGGAAGCTCCGCAGCTCCCGGTACAGCTGGGCGAGCGACGCGTCCGCGGTCAGGGCCACATGGCGCCGGACGCGGTCGATCATGTGGGCGCGCCACTCCGCCAGGTTCAGGATGTTCTTGGCCATCCCGTCCGGGTGCATGCTGAGCCGCAGCACGTTCAGCGGCGGCTCCAGCAGCTCGGGCGGGGCGCCCTCCATGAAGAACGCCGCCGCGCCGTTCGCGTCGATCAGGTTCCAGAACCGGTCCACCACCACCGCCGGGTAGGGCTCGTGGCCCTCCAGGACCTGCCGGATCGCGGCGCGGACCGTGTCCATCTTCGGTTCCTCGATCGGCGTCTCGTCGAACACCGGCGCGTACCCGGCGGCCACCAGCAGCAGGTTCCGGTCGCGCAGCGGCACGTCCAGGTGCTCGGCGAGCCGCAGCACCATCTCCCGGCTCGGCGCCGAGCGCCCCGTCTCCACGAAGCTCAGGTGCCGCGTCGACACGTCCGCCTCCGACGCCAGCTCCAGCTGGCTCAGCCTGCGCCGCTGCCGCCACGCCCGGAGCTGGTCCCCGATCGGCCGCACGTCGCTCAACCCCGTCGTCATCGTCGTCACGGCACGACGCTACCGACACCCGGGTCAGGCCCGCGATTACGTCCGGGGTAATGGACGCGGTGCCGCCGGATCACCAGGGTGGGTTCCGACACCGCCGGAGGAGGCTTCATGACGACCGGGCTCACCCCCGACCAGCTGACCGACGCCATGCCGTTCGCCCGCGCGCTCGGCGTGGAGATCGACACCGCCGGACCCGAGGAGGTCACCGGCCATCTGGACTGGGCCGCCGACCGCTGCACCGCGGGCGGCGTCATGCACGGCGGCGCCCTCATGGCGCTGGCCGACACGCTCGGCGCGGCGTGCGCGTTCCTGAACCTCCCGCCCGGCGCCTCCACGACGACGCTGGAGTCCAAGACCAACTTCTTCCGCGGGGTCAGGGAGGGGCGCGTCCAGGGCGTCTCGCGCCCGCTGCACACCGGCCGGACCTCGATCGTCGTCCAGACCGACCTGCTCGACGCGACCGGGCGCCGCGTCGCCCAGGTGACCCAGACGCAGGCCGTACTGGGGCCCTGATCCCGGGGAGGACAGGGCGCCACGGCAAATGCCTTTACGTTGTAGATTTTTTAGCGAGATGCTCGGCGAAGAAGGCGAGGATGCGCGCCCAGCCGTCCGGGGCGTTCTCGCGGCCCTTGCCGAACCCCATGACGATCTTCGCGACCGGGCCGAGCGGGGGCGGCGGGGTGAGCCCGGTGAGGAACCCGTGCCCGGTGCCCGGGTACTCCTTCACGTCGTGCGGCACGCCGGCGGCCGTGAGGGCGCGCTCCAGCCGGCCGGCGGCGCCCCGCAGCGTCGGGTCGGCGGCCCCGTAGCTGCCCACGATCGGGCACGCGCCCCGCAGCGACTCCTCCGGCCGGCGCGGCAGGATCCCGTAGTTGGCCGCGGCGGCCTTGAAGTCGTACTTGGCCGCCGCGACCAGCGCGAACCCGCCGCCCATGCAGAACCCGCACACTCCGACGTCGCCGGTGCAGTCGTCCCTGCCGGCGAGCCACGCGCGGGTGGCCTCGATGTGGTCGTAGGTCGGCCCGCGCTGGGCGCGCATGTCGCGCATCGCCTTGGCGACGCAGCGCACCCAGGGGGCCCCGTTGTAGAGGTCGGGCAGGACGGCGAGGTAGCCGTTCGCGGCGAACCGGTCGGCCTGGGCGCGCATGTCGGCGTTCGCGCCCATCGCCTCGAACACGATCACGACGCCCGGCCAGGGCCCCTCGCCGTCGGGGACGGCGAGGTACCCCGGCAGCTCGCCGGCGCCCATCGGAATGGAGATGTCAGACATAGCGTCCAATACTCCCCCAGGCGGGCCGGGCGCGCCTAGACCCGAGGCGGCCGGTGCGGGATGTGCGGGATCAGACCTTGCGCCACTGCGGCACCCAGGTGCCGTCCTCGACGACGTAGTCGCCGAACAGGTCCGGCGCCTCCGTGCGCATGACCTCGCCGATCTTGCCGAAGAGCAGCCGGATCTCCTCCTCCGCGCCGGGCGCGGTGCGGTTCTCCAGCGTGTGGCGAAGGGTCCGGACGTTGGCCGTCCAGACCAGGCCGGTGCCGACGCCCTCGGGGGCGAAGCGGCGCATGAACGAGGTCTTGTGCTTCTTCTCCTTGAACGGCACGCCCTCGTCGTCCAGCCCGAAGTGCGCGGCCATCCAGCCCTGGAACTCCTCCATCTGCTCCAGCATGGCGGTGGCGCGCTTCATCAGCTCGGTGTCCTCGCGGGCCCACTCGGGGAACCAGAACGGGATGTCCTGCAGCCGGACGAACCGCAGCGACTCCTGCGAGATGGCCACGCCGGGACGGTGCCGCACGAGCTCGTGGGTCAGCACCCGGCTCACGTTGTGCAGGACGAAGCTGAAGCTGACGTGCTCCAGCACCGAGCCGTGCAGGCTGCGCAGGATGTTCTCCAGGTACTGGCCGGAGTCGGTGCGGATCTTGGTGACATTGGGGTTGAGGCCCGGTTCCCAGGAGCGGTAGCAGAGCCGGCCCGCGAACTCGGCCAGGTTCTGCGGGTCGTTCAGCTCGTCGTCGAGCTCGCCGCGGTCGAGCCGCTCCAGCCAGCTCTCCCCGCCCACGTCCCGCAGGTACCGCGCGACCTCGTCGTAGTCCAGTTCGGGCCGCGCAACGAGGTACACCTCGGGCTCGACGCTCTTCACTCTCGTTCCCCCTACGTGCTCGTTTCCGTCGCTCCTTAGGAAACCACCCCGGCTCCCCCGCCGCGACACGGGGACCTGGGGGCGCCGAGCGGTCAGCGGGTCAGGTTCCGGCCCCCCGCCACGGAGAGGACCTCGCCGTTGACGTGCCCGTTCGCGGCCGAGCCGAGATAGGCCGCCGCCGAGGCGACGTCCTCGGGGGTGCAGATGCGGCGGGTCGGCGTCTTGGCGGCCTCGGAGTCGACGGCCTCCTGCCCGAGCCCGGCCGTGGTCAGCACCCGCTCGGTCAGGGTGAAGCCGGGGCGGACGACGTTGGTGAGGATTCCGTGCCGGGCCTCTCGGACTGCGAGCACCTTCGCGGCCGTCTCGAGCGCGCCCTTGGCCGCGGGGTAGGCCACACCGGCGGGCATCGGCTGGTCGACCACGTCGGAGGAGACCAGCACCAGCCGCCCCCACCCGGCACTCCTCATCCCGGGGAGGACGGCGTCGACCAGCGCCAGCGGCCCGACCGCGTTCGCGGTGAGGCCGTCCGCCAGGCTGTCCCACGTCTCCGGAGCCCACGTCGGCCAGGAGACGGCGTTGGCGATCAGGACCGCGATGCCGCCGAGCTCCCGCTCGACCTGGTCCACCGCCGACCGGATCGCCTCCTGATCGCGCTGGTCGATCCGGACCGCCGCCCCCTTCCCGCCCTCCTGGACGATCGAGTCGACGAGGGCGCGGGCGCTGTCCTCGCCGCGGTGCCAGCCCGCGGCCACCAGGGCGCCTTCCCGCGCGAACGCCCTCGCGACCGCGCCGCCGATGGCGCCGGACGCCCCCGTGACCAGGACGACGCGGCCCTCGAGTCCGAGATCCATTGCCCCTCCAATAGTTAGCCGACTATCTATTAGCCGACTATACACAAGTAGGGTGGAGGCGTGGATGCCGGCGAGGTGATGCGCGTCAACCGGGCGCTGAACAAGATGAGCAAGCTGTACCGCGCGGCGAAGGCGCGCAAGCTCGCCGCGCTCGGACTGCACCCGGGGCAGGACGTGCTGCTGTGGATCCTGGCGCAGGAACCCGAGGGGATGACGGTCTCGGAGCTGGCGGCGAGCCTCGGCATCGAGCCGCCCACCGCGACCCGCAGCCTGGCCAGGCTGGAGGGCGGCGGATGGTTCCGGCGCGAGGCGGTCCCGGCCGATCGCCGCCAGGTCCGGATCGTGGTCACGGAGGCCGGGCACGAACTCGTGCCCGGCATCGAACGGGCATGGGCGGAGCTCGCCGAAGAGGCCATGGGAGAGGCGGGCGCGGACGAGCGCGAGGCCGCGCTCACCGCCCTTGAGCGCGCCAATGACCGGCTGCGAGGCCTCGTCGGAGAAGGCGTCCTCGCAGAGGAATGAGCCCTGCCGCTCCGTCGTGCCTGGGCACGGCGGGGTGTGGCGCAGACTTGAGAAATTCGTCCAGCTTGGGGAGGTCCGATGCCATCGGAGTCGACCGTGCTCGGAGCCTGTCCGCTGGACTGCCCCGACGGGTGCTCATGGGTCGTCACCGTGCGGGACGGGACCGCCGTCCGGCTGCGCGGCAACCCCGACCACCCGTACACGCGCGGGGCCCTGTGCGCGAAGGTGAACCGGTGGCTGGAGCGCGCCGCACAGCCGGACCGCATCCTGCATCCGCTGCGCCGGGTGGGCGCCAAGGGCGAGGGGCGGTTCGAGCGCATCGGCTGGGACGAGGCGCTCGACGAGATCGCCGCGCGGCTGGAGGACGTCGTCCGAGAGCACGGCGGAGAGGCGGTCTGGCCCTACTGGGGGACGGGGACGCTCGGCTACCTCCAGGGCCTCGAAGGCTATTCGGGCCGGCGGTTCTTCAACGCGCTCGGCGCCTCGGCCCACGACGCCAACATCTGCTCGGCGGCGGGCAACGCCGGGATGGCCGAGGCGGTCGGCTCGCCCGGCGGCATGGACCCCGAGGACCTCGCGCACGCCCGGCTGGTCCTGCTGTGGGGGACGAACCCCCTGACGAGCGGCCACCACGTGTGGAAGTTCGTCCAGGACGCGCGGAAGGCGGGCGCGCACCTGGTCGCGATCGATCCGGTGCGGACCCGGACCGCGCGCCAGGCCGACGAGCACCTGGCGCCCCTGCCCGGCACGGACGGCGCGCTCGCGCTCGGCCTGCTCAACGTCATCGTGGGCCTCGGCGGGCAGGACGTCGGCTTCCTGGCCCGCCGCACGCTCGGCTGGGACGAGTTCGCCGCCCGGATCGCCGAGTACACCCCGGACCGGGCCGCGCGCATCACCGGCGTCCCGGCGGACCGCATCGTCGCGCTCGGCGAGCGGATCGCCCGCACCCGCCCCACCGCCATCCGGGCGACGCAGGGCCTCCAGCGGCACTCCGGCGGCGGGGCCGCCCTGCGGCTGATCTCCGCCATCCCGGCCGTGACCGGCGACTGGGCGCGGCGCGGCGGCGGGGTCGCGTTCTCCACGTCCGGGCACGTGAAGCTGAACAAGGCCGCGCTGTGGCGGGACGACCTGCGCCCCGGCCCGGTGCGGACGCTGTCGATGAGCCGGCTGGGCGAGGGCCTGCTGGACGTCCAGGACCCGCCGGTCAAGGCCCTGTTCGTCATCGCGGCGAACCCCGTCGGCAGCACCCCGCACCAGAACAAGGTGCGCAGGGGTCTGGCCCGCGACGACCTGTTCACCGTGGTCCTGGAGCAGTTCCCGACCGACACCGCGGACTACGCCGACATCGTGCTGCCCGCGACGGCCCAGCACGAGCACGCCGACCTGCACGAGGGCTACGGGCACCTGTACCTGACGTGGAACGAGCCAGCGGTGGCGCCGCCCGGCGAGTGCCTGCCGACGACCGAGACCTTCCGCCGGCTGGCGCGCCGGATGGGCCTGGAAGAGCCGGCCCTCTACGACTCCGACGAGAGCCTCGCCGAGCAGCTGCTGGCCTCGGACCACCCGTGGATGGCCCGGATCACGCTGGACCGGCTCCGCAAGGAGGGGTTCGTGCGCATGTCGGTCCCGGACCCGTTCCTGCCGTACGCCGACGGCTTCCCCACCCCGTCGGGGCGGTTCGAGTTCCGCTCCCCCGCCGCCGGGCTCGCCGGATACGTCCCGCCCGCGGAGGTCGCCGACGCCGAGCGGGCCGAGAGGTACCCGCTCGCCCTGGTCTCGGCGGCGTCGCACGAGTTCCTCAACACCCAGTTCGCCAACAACCCGGAGCTGAGGCGCCGCTCGGGCGGCCTCACCGTCCGCCTCCACGAGGACGACGCGAGGGCGCGGGGCCTGGGCGACGGCCAGCGCGTCACGGTCGCCAACGACCGGGGCGCCTTCGAGGCCGTCCTGAAGGTCACCGACGAGGTCCGCCCCGGCGTGGCGGCGACCGCCAAGGGCCACTGGGCCAAGCTCTCCGGCGGCGCCAACCCCAACGCCGTCGTCGACGAGCGCGACACCGACCTCGGCGGCGGCCCCGTCTTCCACGACACCCGCGTAGAGATCACCGCGATCCCGCCCGGGTCGTGAGCGCCGCGGAGGCGATATTCCGTGGACCACCGGCTCGCCCGTGGGAGAGGATTTGCGCCCATGGCTTGGACTGCACCCGCCGTGGAGCGCGGCGACTTCCCCACCAGCGGCGGCGAGCGCGCGTCCCTGGAGGAGTACCTGGACTTCCACCGTGCGACCCTGATGCTCAAGTGCGGCGGGCTGACCGGTGAGCAACTCGCGTCGAGGCCGCTGCCGACCACGGGCCTGACCCTGCTCGGGCTCGTTCGGCACCTCGCGGAGAACGAGCGCTGGTGGTTCCGTCGCAGGTTCGGCAAGCAGGACACGCTAGGGGACCTGTACTGCTCGGAGGAGCACCCCGACGGCGACTTCGACCTCGGCACCGCCGCCGGCGCGCAGGAGGACTTCGCCGTCTACGCGCGGGAGGTCGAGCTGGCCCGGCAGACCACGAGGGACCGGTCCCTGGACGAGGAGTTCCCGGGCAGGGACGGCACGCTGACGCTGCGCTGGGCCTACCTCCACATGATCGAGGAGTACGCCCGCCACAACGGCCACGCCGACCTCCTCCGCGAGGCCATCGACGGCTCCACCGGCGAATGAGAAGCCCGCGACGACAACGCCCGCAAAAGGCACGCCGCCGAAACGCCCCGAAGGAGGCGGCGTGCTCAAGGTAGCCGTCACCGGCCCCGACGACATCGCCGTGCGGCACGTATTCGAGCGGCTGGAAGAACTCGCGGCCGACGAGTCCGCCGCCGTCAGGGTGACCCGGCCCTCCGCCACCGAGGCGGCCTCCTGCCATCTGGTGATCGGCGTGGACGGCGCCGACGACCCGAAAGTGGACGCCTGGGTCCCGGGAGCCGGTGGACGGGAGGAGATCGACGACCTGTGGCGCCGGCGGATCGCGCCGTTCGCGCTCAATCTCGCCCGGCGCAGGCGCGCCCCCCGGCTCCAGAAGGCGGTGGTGGTCGACCCCGATCCGTCCTGGCCTGCTCAGGCGGACCGACTCATGAGACGGCTCGCCGCGGTGCTGGGAGACCGCGCCCGGCGGATCGACCACATCGGGTCGACCTCGGTGGCCGGGTTGCCGGCCAAGAACATCATCGACCTCCAGGTCGTGGTGGATGACCTGGATGTCGCGGTCGCCTGTGCCGCGGCGAGTCACGACGCAGGGTTCGTCCATGTCGTCGGCCCGTTCTATGGCATCGACCGGCACGGGGCCCACCACGACGAGCAGGTCGCGGTGGACGCCGATCCGTGCCGGCCGGCCAACGTCCACTTCCATCCCGCCGCGTCGCCGCTGTGGCGGGAGATGCTGCTGCTCCGGGACTGGCTCCGCGCCGACGAGGGCCACCGGGAGGAGTACGCGTCGCTGAAACGCGCGCTGGCCGGGCGGACGGATCACGACGTCGACGACTACGGCCGCGACAAGATGCCGTGGATCGGTCGGGCCCTCAAGCGGGCCGAGGGCTGGGCGTGCCGTTGACGGCGGTCGGGGTCGATTGGTCGGGCTGGGGCCCGCCCCGGCGGGGTCAGTGGAGGCGGCCGGTCTCGTGGAGGTGGTCGAAGATGATCTGGTCGACCGGGGACACCCGGGCGCGGTCGGCGTGGGTCAGCCAGACGACCTCGGCGATCTCGCTGGACGGCGTCGGGCTGCCCTGGTGGTCGGCGGTGTAGCAGGTCATCCGGACGGTGACGCCTTCGGCGTGGCCGTGCGCCTGGGCCTGGAAGGTGCCCAGGTGCGCGGCGGTGGCGGGGACGATCGCGACGGCGAGCTCCTCGTCGATCTCCCTGACCAGGGTGTCGAGGTCGCTCTCGCCGGGTTCGCGCTTGCCTCCGGGCAGGTAGTAGACGTCCTTGCCCCGCGATCGGGTGCTGAGGATCCTGCCGTCCTCGAGGTGGATCCAGGCGATCTTGTCGATGAGGGTGCTCACCGGTCCATCCTGTCGTGCCGCGAAGGCGGGTGTCATGATCTTCGCGGCCGGTACGGTGTGGCCGGGAGGGATCATGACGTTTCAGGGCGATGCCGGGGCGCTCGAACGTGCCAGGAAGTACGAGCGGCAGGGGCGGGCCGAGGAGGCCGCGGCCGCCTACGCCGGCGCCGCCGAGGCCATGGAGGCGCGCGGCGACCGGGCGTCCGCCGCGGCGGCGCGGGCCCGGTACGCGCGGGCGCTCGCGGCCGCGGGACGGACCGGCGAGGCCCAGCGCGTCCTCGACGTCCTCGACCGGGCGGCCGCGTCGCTGCCCGCCGGGGTCCGGGCGGGCCTGGACGCGCAGGCGGCGCACGTCCTGGCCGCCGCGGGGCGGACCGGCGAGGCGGCGCGGCGGGCCTGGGCGGCGATGTCGGCGTTCGGGGCGTCGCAGGACCCCAAGCGCGCCGGCGCGGCCGGCGTCCACGCCGCGCGGCTGATCCTGAAGGACGCGGGGCCGCGCGGGGCGCTGCGTCCGCTGCGCGAGCTGCTGGCGCAGATGCCGCCCGGCGGCGAGGCGTACGGGCAGGTCGCGAGCCTGCTCGCGGACGCCGAGCGGCGCCCCGACCGCGACCACGACATCCTCGTCACCGACCCGGACGGCGCCGCGTGGGGACGGCTCGCCGCGGCCCTCGCCGTGGGCGCGCACCTGGCCGTCGGGAACGGCGTCGCCTGGAACACGCTCGCCGGCGACGACGGGAGCTCCCGCGACGACCGGGGGCTGCTGGAGCGCGACTGGGGCATCACCGACACCGAGGGCTGGCGCGAGCAGATGGACGCGCTGCTCGACGCCCGCAACAGCGACCCGGCGATCCAGATGGTGCTCGACCGGCGCGGGAGGGGCACCGACCGGAGGGCGTGGGAGGACGCGATCGTCGCCTGGTGCCGGGAGCGCGACATCGCCGAGCCGACCGTCCGGGAGGTCGTGGAGCTGTCCGGGACGGTCCTGCGCTACGAGGCGCGGTTCCGGGCGGACGGCCTCCTCCCGCCGGACGGCCGGGTCGAGAGCGTCTACGGCTACGACTTCGGGCGCGCGGTGAACATGGCCCGCTGGGGCCTGAACGCCGGGTACTGCGACGCCGAGGAGGCCGAGAAGTGCGTCCTCACGGCGGGGCACCGCGCCCACCAGGTGTACGCGTCGTGGCGGGAGTTCTCCGCCGGGTACGTCCTCGGCCGGATGCTGCGGTTCGACGAGGGCGAGTTCGGCGAGTGGTACGAGCGCTCCCTCACCGGCCACCGCGTCCTCGCCGAGGACCCCGGCAGCCCGTGGCGGCGCATGGCCTGGGGCTGAACCGCCGGGCTCAGCCCAGCGCGTCGATGTCGGCGATGACCGCCTTGCGTCCCTCGCCGTCCAGCGACGAGGCCTCCACGGCGTTGCGGGCCAGGGACGCCAGTTCGGCGCGGCCGAGCCCGAACGCCTCGGCGGCGACGCGGTACTCGCCGGTGAGGGTCGTGTTGAACATCGGCGGGTCGTCGCTGTTCAGGGTGACGAACAGCCCCTCCTCCAGCATCCGCGGCAGCGGGTGCGCGGCGAGGTCGGCGACCTGGCCGGTGCAGACGTTGGAGGTCGGGCACACCTCCAGCGGCAGCTGCGTCTCGCGCAGGTGGGCGACGAGGCGGGGGTCGTCCAGGCAGCTGGTGCCGTGGCCGATGCGCTCGGCGCCGAGGCCCTCCAGGGCCTCCCAGATCGTCTCCGGGCCGGTCATCTCCCCCGCGTGCGGGAGGCTGCGCAGCCCGGCGGCGCGGGCCGCGGCGAACGCGTCGCGGAACGCGTCCCGGTGCGGCGGGCGGCACTGCTCGATGCCGCCGATCCCGAACCCGACGAGCGCCTCCGGCGGATGCCGCAGGGCGTGGTCGAGGGTGCCGCGGGCGCCGTCGGCGCCGAACTCGCCCGGGATGTCGAAGATGTAGGCGACGCGGATGCCGAGCCGGTCGCGGGCCTCGCGGGCGGCGAGGTCGAGCGCCTCGGTCACCGCGGGCATCGGCATGCCGGCCCGCTGGTGGGTGTAGGGCGTGACGGTCAGCTCGACGTACCGGACGTTCTGCGCGGCGAGGTCGCGGGCGACGCCGGACACGAGGGTGCCGACGTCCTCGGGCGTCCGGACCAGGCTGGACACCGACTCGTACACCTCGGCGAAGTGCGGGAAGTCGCGGAACTCGTAGAAGGCGCGCAGCTCGCGCTCGTCGACGGGGACGGGCCCGTCCGGGTGGCGGCGGGCGAGCTCCAGGACGGTCGGGACGGAGGCGGAGCCCACGAGGTGGACGTGGAGCTCGACCTTCGGGAGGGCGTCGATGAACGCCGCGATGCTGGTGTTGTCGGTAGGCACGCCGCGAAGCTAACAGCGATCCGACCTGCCGGAACAGGCGAACCCGCCGAACCTCCCACGAAATTGTCAGAAACCCCTCCGTTCGGCAGGATGGTCCCGTGCGCGCCGCCCGACTGATCTCCGCCGTGCTCCTGCTGCAGTCGCGGGAGACGATGACGGCCGGCGAGCTGGCCCGCGAGCTCGAGGTGTCCGAGCGCACCGTGTACCGGGACATGGAGGCGCTGTCGGCGGCCGGGGTGCCGGTCTACGCCGACCAGGGCCGCGGCGGCGGGTACCGGCTGCTCGGCGGGTACCGGACGCGGCTCACCGGCCTCACCCGCGAGGAGGCCGAGGCGCTGTTCCTGTCCGGGCTCCCCGGCCCGGCCGGGGACATGGGGCGGGCCGACGCGCTCGCGGCGGCCGAGCTGAAGGTCCTCGCCGCGCTGCCGAGGGCGCTGCGGGACGCGCCCGCCCGCGCGAACCAGCGGTTCCACCTCGACGCGCCGGGCTGGTTCGGCGAGAGCGGGCCGCCGCCGCTGCTGCGCGACCTCGCCCGCGCCGTGTGGGACGACGAGACCGTGGAGCTGCGCTACCGCCGCAAGGGCTCCGAGGTCGTCCGGACGGCCGAGCCGCACGGGCTCGTCCTCAAGAACGGCACCTGGTACCTGGTCGCGCGGGTCGGCGGCGCGCACCGCACCTACCGGGTGGACCGCGTCGCCGCCGTCCGCCCCACCGGGGAGTTCTTCCAGCGCGACGAGGACTTCGACCTCGCGGAGCACTGGCGCGGGCAGGCCGCCGCCTTCGTGCGGTCGATGCTGCGCGAGGAGGCCACGGTGCGCCTGTCCCCCGCCGGCATGCGGATCCTGCGGTACGCCGTCCAGCCGCACGCGGCCCAGGAGGCGGCCGCGGCCGCCGGCGAGCCCGACGAGCGGGGATGGGTGGTGACGACGCTGCCGGTCGAGTCGACGGTCGTCGCGGCGTCCGAGCTGATGCGGCTCGGGGCGGAGGTCGAGGTGCTCGCGCCGCCGGAGCTGCGGGAGCGGATGGCCGACAACGCCGCCCGGCTCGCGGAGCTGTACCTGCCGGCGGACTAGCCGCCGCGGACGCGGCCCCGCCGGCGGCGGCTAGTCCTGCTTGCGGGCGATCGCCTCCGCCAGCTCCGCCTTGGTCATCTTCGAGCGGCCCTGGACGTCGAGGTCGGCGGCGCGCTCGTACAGCTCCCGCTTGCTGCTGCCCTCGTAGTCCACGCCGCCGAAGCTCCTGCCCTTGCCGCGGCGCGCGTCGGGGTTCTTCGCCCGCGGGTCCGACGGCCCCTTGCGCCCCTTCGGCACCCACCGGTCGCCGCGCTTCTCGAACTTGTGCTTGAGCGCCGAGTAGGCGGTGCGGTGCGCCCGCTCCCCCTCGCCGTAGGTCTCGACGGCGGAGTCGTGGGCCTTGGCGAAGGTCTCCTGGGCCTCCTTCGGAGAGCGCTGGAGCGTGCCGGGAAGCTCACCCTTGCGCGGCTCGCCGCTCTTGTTCGTCATCGGCATGGCTCCTCCTTTCGCCTCTCTCCACGCCGATAACCGGTCAGCGCGCCCTCAAACCGGCGGCCGGGCCCCGCCGCTACCGGTAGCCGGTGACGTCGGCGGGAAGGCCCGCGCCCTGGACCTCGACGATGTAGCGCCAGGCGTCGGGGCGGCTGCCGTCCACGTCGGTGAACCCGTAGACCTGGGCGAGGCCGCCGCTGGACAGCGACGCCCCGTTCCAGCGGGCCCGGTCGGGATCGGCGGCGAGGGCCGCGACGGCGCGTCCCACGAACGCCGGCGTCTCGGAGATCGCGAAGTGCGGGGTCGTCTTCGTGGCGTCGAGCCAGTTCTCCTCGGTGACGCCGTAGTTGTCGAGCATCGCCTCGGAGCGGAGCCATCCCGGCGTCAGCGAGACGGCCGTCGCGCCGTACGGGGCGATCTCCACCGACTGGGCGAGCGCCATCCGGATGACGGCGCTCTTGGCGAGGTCGTAGAACAGGCCGCATTCCTTGCGGTAGGCCGCGTTGTACTCGGCGGTCCCGTCGGTGACCTCCACGACCAGCCCGCCGGGCTCGCGGATCAGCAGCGGCAGGGCGTGGTGGCTGGTGATGGCGTGGGTGTCGACGGCCAGCCTGAGCATGTGCAGGCCGTCCTCCAGGGACTGCTCCCACAGCGGCTTGCCGAACTGGAAGAGGCGGTCGCCGCCCCACACGTCGTTGACGAGGACGTCCAGCCGGCCGCGCTCCTCGTCGATGCGGCGGACGAGGGCGGCGACCCGCGCCGGGTCGAGGTGGTCGACCTGGACGGCGACGCCCTCGCCGCCCGCGGCGGTGACCAGCTCGGCGGTCTCCTCGATCGTCTCGGGACGGTCCATCTCCGACCGGTGGGTCCGGGTGGACCGTCCCGTCACGTACACGGTCGCGCCCGCGGCGCCGAGCTGGACGGCGATGCCCCGTCCGGCCCCGCGCGTGGCGCCCGCGACCAGTGCGGTCTTTCCCTTCAGTGCACGGCTCATGGGGACGATGCTGGCACCGAAACCTGACAGGTCACGTCAGGGTTTCGTCCCGGTCGGCCGCGTTTTCGGTCAGGTGAAGATGCTCACCCCGCCGGGCCCGACGAGCAGCCCGACGACGATGAGGACGATCCCCCACAGCAGGTCGCGCCGCGCGAGGATCACGTAGATGCCGGCGATCACCAGGATGACCGCGATGAGCCACAGGATTGTCATCATGGCCCCCGGCGTCCCCCCAGAGAACGCCAAGAAACCACCATCTCGTTGTGGATGACCGAATTACCCGTTTTGGTGTCGGGGGGAGGACGGGCCTCCCCCCGACGCCGGGATAACGGCGATCACCCGCGGCGCGGAAGGCGGCGCGGTGTGGCCGGGGACAAGTCTTCCGTCGCGGCGGGGGCCGCGACAGGAACCTCAGGACCAATTCCCGCCAAGGATTCCTAGTGCTTCGGAACTAGTGGGCCCCGTCCCAGGTCCTCAGCCCTGGGGACGGCACAGGCGCAGGACGTTGGCGACGATGCGGTGCCCGGCGCCCCCGGCCGCGGTGAGGATCGACTCCGGATGGAACTGGACGGCCCAGCGCCGCCGCTCGGGGTCCTCGATCGCCATGACGACGTCCCCGGTCAGCGCCGTGACCTGGAACCCCTTCACCCCGTCGGGCGTGGCGTGCAGCGAGTGGTAGCGGGCGGCGGTGAAGTCGTCCGGCAGCCCCTCGAACAGCTCGCCGCCCGTCACCTTCACCTGGCCCGGCTTGCCGTGGGACGGCTCCGGCAGCAGCGCCAGCTCGCCGCCCGCGTGCTCGACCATCGCCTGCAGCCCGAGGCACACGCCGAAGACCGGCAGGCCCCGGGCGCCCAGCTCGTCCAGCAGCGCGCGGGTGCCGAAGTCCTGCGGGCGCCCGGGCCCCGGCGACAGCACCACCAGGTCGGGCGCGTACTCGTCCAGCATCCGCACCGGGAAGCCGTGCCGGAGGGTCACCACGGAGGCGCCGTGCTGCCGGAAGTAGTCGGCGAGGGTGTTGACGAACGAGTCCTCGTGGTCGACCAGCAGGACCGTGAGGCCCTCGCCCGGCTGCGCGGGGGGCGGGGCCTCCTGCGGCGCGGCGGTCCCGGCCCCCTTCCGCGCGGCGGCGAGCGCGCTCAGCAGCGCGCTGGCCTTGAGGTGCGTCTCGCGCTCCTCCTCGTCCGGGTCGGAGTCGTAGAGCAGCGTGGCCCCGGCCCGGACGGTGGCGACGCCGTCGCGGATCTGCGCGGTCCGCAGCGTGAGGCCGGTGTTCATCGAGCCGTCGAAGCCGACGAAGCCGACCGCGCCGCCGTACCAGCGGCGGGGCGAGTCCTCGTGGTCCTCGATGAACTGCATCGCCCACGCCTTGGGCGCCCCGGTGACCGTCACCGCCCACATGTGGGTGAGGAAGGCGTCGAGCGCGTCGAAGCCCGGCCGCAGCCGCCCCTCGATGTGGTCGACGGTGTGGATCAGGCGGGAGTAGATCTCGATCTGCCGGCGGCCGAGGACGCGCACGCTGCCGGGCACGCAGATCCGCGACTTGTCGTTGCGGTCCACGTCGGTGCACATGGTCAGCTCGGACTCGTCCTTCGCCGAGGACAGGATCGTGCGGATCTGCTCGGCGTCCTCCAGGGGGTCGCCGCCGCGCCTGATGGTCCCCGCGATCGGGCACGTCTCGACGCGGTCGCCGCTGACCCGGACGAACATCTCCGGCGACGCGCCGACCAGGAACTCGCCCTCGCCGAGGTTGAACAGGAACTCGTACGGCGCCGGATTGGACTCGCGTAGCCGCTCGAAGAACGCCGCGGGCGCGTCGCAGCGCCCGTACATCGCGTGGCCCGGCGTGACCTCGAACAGGTCGCCCCTGACGAACTTCTCCTTGGCGTCGCGCACCATCTGCGCGTACACGCCGGGGACGGGCTGCGGCGGGAGGTCCCCGCGCCGCCGCACCGGCGTCGCCCCGGTGTCGCGCGGCAGCCCCGCGGTGCCCGCCCCGCCCACCTCGAACTCGTAGGAGATCCGGTGCGAGGTCTCGCGCTTGCGGTCGACGACGACCATCTCGTCGGGCAGGTGCAGGACGAGGTCGCGCTGGTCGTCAGGTCGCTCCAGCCGGGTCCGCAGCGGCTCGAACTGCAGCGACAGGTCGTACCCGAACGCCCCGTAGAGGCCGAGGTGGGGGTCGTCGCAGCGGAACAGGTCGACGACGGCGCGCAGCGCGCTGAAGACGGTCGGCCGTCGGCTGCGCTCCTCCTCGGCGAAGAACTCCTCCGACTCGGGGACGAAGAGCTCGAACAGCCCGGGCTCGTCGGCCCGCACCTCGCCGGCGGCGCGCAGCGCGCCCGCCAGGGCCGGCAGCAGGACCCGGCCGCGCCCGTTCAGCGGCCGGACGGCGACCGTCCGGCCGCGTGCGACGATCTCCAGGCAGGGGTCGGCGTAGGCCATGTGCCAGCGGCTGTAGCGGCCCGGGTACTCCATGCCGGAGCTGAGCACGCCGCCGCGCCGCTCCCCCACGGCGGCGACGAGGGCGTTCAGCACATCGGACTTGCGCTCGGAGTCGACCGGGGTCGCCGTACGGCTCACCCGTACTCCCCCGGCCGTGACGAACTCGCTGGTCAGCGGCTGTCGTGAGACGGTCTCCACCGCGGTGGCCCCTCATGTCGGGCCCCCACCGGGCGGCGAAAACGCGAAACGACCGCCGGGTGAGGGCGGTCGCCTGGTCTGGAACATGCGCGAACCGGCACCGCCTCAGCGGCGCCACCACCACCGGGAGGCTGGGGTTCGCATGCGGCGAGGTTACCACGGACGCATGCGCGAGGGTCTGCTCGCACGCGGAGACCGGCTCCTACCTGGCCCTTCCTGAGCTGGAACGATCCATCGAACTCGTGCCGAAGCCGATATCAGGCTGTGACCAGCGGGTGTGTAGGCTCGCCCGGCCGCACCCCCGGCACGGTGCCGCCTCGCGATCCGGGCGGGCCGTGCGCGGGCAAGACGAGGAGGACCCCCATGACTCCCGACGACTCCCGGGAACCGACTCCGACCCAGCCCCCGCCGCCGGGCTCCGACCGCACCGATCGGAGTCCGTGGAACTGGCTGCTGATCATCCCCGTGGCGATCCCGCTGCTCACCCTGCTCTACAACAGCGACAAGCCCCGCCTCGCGGGCTTTCCCGCCTTCTACTGGATCCAGCTGGCCTTCATCCCGCTGGGCGTCGCCTGCACCGTCCTCGTGTACCAGATGACGAAGAAGCGGGGCTGAGCCGATGGCACGCGACCACCTCACCGAGATCATCGTATTCGCGGTCCTGTTCCTGCTGGTCAGCGGGATGGGCTTCGTCGCCGCCCGGTGGCGGCGGCCCGACTCCATGCACAGCCTGGACGAGTGGGGCCTGGGCGGCCGCAGCTTCGGCAGCTGGATCACCTGGTTCCTGATCGGCGGCGACCTCTACACCGCCTACACGTTCGTGGCCGTCCCGGCCCTGGTGTTCGGCGCGGGCGCGGCCGGCTTCTTCGCCGTCCCGTACACGATCGTGGTGTACCCGCTGGTGTTCCTGGTCCTGATCAAGCTCTGGTCGGTCTCGCACGTGCACGGCTTCGTGACGCCGGCCGACTTCGTCCGGGCCCGGTTCGGCTCCCCGACACTGGCGCTCGTCGTCGCGATCACCGGCATCGTCGCCACGATGCCCTACATCGCGCTGCAGCTGGTCGGCATCGAGGCGGTGCTGAAGGCGATGGGCGTGAACGGGCACTGGCCGATCATCATCGCGTTCGTGATCCTGGCCGCCTACACCTACCAGTCCGGGCTGCGCGCGCCCGCGCTGATCGCCTTCGTCAAGGACGTGCTGATCTACCTGGTCATCATCGTCGCGGTGCTGTACATCCCGGCCAAGCTCGGCGGCTGGGGCGACATCTTCGACGCCGCCAAGGCCAAGTTCGACAAGACGCCCGCGCCCGGCGACGGCATCACCATCGCCGGAAGCGGCCAGCTCAACTACGCGATGCTGGCGCTCGGCTCGGCGATGGCGCTGTTCCTCTACCCGCACAGCATCACCGGCGTGCTGGCCAGCAAGAACCGCAACGTGATCAAGCGCAACATGGCGGCGCTGCCCGCCTACAGCTTCGTGCTGGGCCTGATCGCGCTGCTCGGCTACATGGCCATCGCCGCGGGCGTGAAGCCGGTCAGCACGGGCGGCAAGCCCGACACCAACACCGTGGTCCCGCTGCTGTTCGACCACATGTTCCCCGACTGGTTCGCCGGCGTGGCGTTCGCCGCCGTCGGCATCGGCGCGCTGGTCCCGGCCGCGATCATGTCGATCGCGGCGGCGAACCTGTTCACCCGCAACATCTACAAGGAGTACATCAAGCGGGACGCCACCGCGAAGCAGGAGGCCACGGTCAGCAAGCTGGTCTCGCTGATCGTCAAGGCGGGCGCGGTCCTGTGCATCCTCGCGCTCGACCCCGAGTTCTCCATCGACCTGCAGCTCATCGGCGGCGTCATCATCCTGCAGACCCTCCCGGCCGTCGGGCTCGGCCTGCTCACCCGCTGGTTCCATCGCGGCGCCCTCATCGCCGGCTGGGCCGCCGGCATGGCGGCGGGCCTGTGGATGCTGTACCAGATCCCGAACCCGGTGAAGGGCAAGGAGCACTTCGGCGGTTCGGCCTACCCGCTGAGCGACCTCGGCCTGGACACCAAGACGACGATCTACACCGGCATGCTGGCGCTCGCCGTCAACGTGGTGGTCGCGGTCGCCGGCACCCTGGTCTGCCGGGCGGCCAAGCTCGCGGACGGCGAGGACGCCACGCGCGCGGCGGACTACCTCGCCGACGAGGGCGACCCGAGGGTCAAGGACCTGGAGCTCAGCTCCAGCACCTGATCCCGCCCGGCCACGGGCCGGGCACGGCGACGGCCCGGTCGTCCGCTCACGCGGACGGCCGGGTCGTCTTCGTTTCGGCTCTTGACAGCTGGAGGGGTGAACAATCATGGTGTGTGAACGATCACGTTAACGTTAATGTGACGCCCCCGACAATGGAAGGGCCCCTCGCATGCGGACCCCGCGTCCCCCCGCCCGTCCCCCCGCCCCGCCACTCGCCGCCCTGACCGCCGCCCTCGCCGCCGCGGCCCTCCTCGTCCCCGCCGCGAGCGCGCACGCGGCCGAGGGCCCCCGCGCGCACCGCAAGCTCGACCTGCGGATCGCGACCTACAACACCTGCGGGCACGGGTGCCTGCCGACCAAGCAGGCCTGCGTCGACACCATCGGCCGCGACTGCGCCACCAAGCTCGAGCCCTGGGCCGACGGGCGCGCCGCGCGGGTCGCCGACGACATCGTCCGGGCACGCGCCGGGGTCGTCGTCACCCAGGAGATCGGCAACAACGCCACCCCGACGCAGCCCGGCGTGGACGTGGAGTCGTTCCGCGCGCCGCTGACGGAGGCGATGCGCGCCCGCGGCTACGCCGAGGCGCCCGCCGACTACGCGGGCACCAGGCACCCGCAGGAGGGCTACCCGCTGAAGTCCGGCGCCGGGCGCTTCACCTACTACGACGCCCGCCGGTTCTCCCACCTGGACGAGCGCGGCCGGCCGCTCCCCCACGACCTGCTGTGGCTGCCGGACTCCACCGAGATCTACGGCAAGACGATGACCTGGAACACCCTGCGCGACCTGCGCACCGGGTTGCGGTTCGTGGTCGTCGACATGCACCTGGAGTACCGCAAGAACGGCGCCACCGACCCCAACGGCTGGACCAAGAACTGGGACGAGGTCCGCTACCTCGACGCGCGCCGGACGGCCGAGTACCTCACCCGGGACAACGCCCACACCCGGCGGCTGCCGATCGTGTTCGCCGGGGACATGAACTCCGCCTCGAAGGAGGACGGCCACAGCGCCTACGACGCGTTCTCCGACGCCGGCTACGCCGACTCGTTCGAGGCCGCGCCCGCGAACCGCCGCACCGGCGCCGAGTACGCCTCGTTCAACGGCGGGAAGATCCCGCTGCCGAGGTCCGCGGACAAGATCGACCACATCTTCGTCCGGAACGGCGCGCGCGTCCTGCAGTGGACGCTCGTCCCGCAGACCACCGCCCAGGCCGGCGAGCCCCGCGACCTGCTGCGGTCCGACCACAACATGGTGCACGCCACCGTGCGGATTCAGGAGCCCACCCGATGACCGTCCCCGCGAGCGAGCGGTCCCTGGCCGACCACCTGCGCCGGGCCGACCCCGCCCTGTCGCGCTTCAACCCGCTGGACCGGATCCTCGTCCACGACGACTTCAACTCCGGCACGCACGGCTGGATCGAGCTGCTCGGCAACTACGACGGGCACGGAAACCTTGACACCGTCGACGACCACATGCGCGACTTCCGGCCGCCGCAGCTCAGCTCCTGCAACTTCTTCGACGTCGGCACGCACGGCGCGATGTCCGGGACGTACGCGCTGAAGGTCGCGACGCGCCCGCTGGCCGGGCACACCGGCGTCGCGATCCGGCGGCTCACGATGGCCGGGCGGGGGCGCGTGCAGTTCGAGGCGTACCTGACGTTCAAGACCGAGGCGGCGTCGGAGGAGAACCAGGCGGCGCACAAGGCGGGCGCCGGGGAGTGGGACGCGAACCTGCACCCGTCCGAGCAGCAGTTCGGCGCGTTCACCATCGCGACCGACATCTGCGACGGCGTCCGCTACCACTGCGTCGCCCGGTACCTCAACACCGACCTGGAGAACCGGCTGCGGCGCGAGTGGGTGTACCCGACGGTGCCCGAGCCGACCCCGCGCGAGCACTTCGAAGGCAAGATCAAGCTGCCGCCGACCGCGGACTTCACCGCCCCGGACCCGGACCACTGGAAGCCGTTCGGCGGCCCGCAGGAGCTCTGCTACAACGAGGTGCCGACCAAGGTGAACTGGCACTACGTGCGCTGGCTCATCGACACCGGCACGCGCTCGAACATCGAGCTGCAGGTCAACGACACCGTCTACGACATGCGCGACGTGCCGGTGCCGCCGTACGAGGAGGAGTACGGCTCCCTGCGGAACCTTCTGAACTTCTACGTCTCGGTCAGGACGCACACCGACGTGCGCAACTTCCTGTACCTGGACTCCGTCCTGATCTCGGTCGACTGGTGAGGAGCCCCCTGAGCATGCGCGAGTCGTTCACGGCGGTCCTGGAACGCAACCGCACCCTCGCGGGCGCCTTCACGACCGAGCCGTACGAGGCGGCGTGGGCCGCGGAGGCCCGCTGGTTCGTCCGGACGCTGGAGCGGACCGGGACCGGCGCGCTGATGCGGGTCACCACGCAGGTCTCCCCCGACGGCCTGCACTGGTGCGACCTGGAGCCCGAGCGGGAGGTGGCCGGCGACCTCGTCACCTGGGAGTCGTCCGGCTTCGGCGGCTGGCTGCGGCTGAAGGGCGCCGTCGAGGGCGACGCCGGCGGCGAGGCGTCGGCGAAGGTCATGATCTACCTCGCGCTGAAGAGCTGAGAGGAGCCGTCATGGACGTGCGCAGGCGCGAGTTCCTCGCCCTGACCGGCCTCGCCGCCTCCGCCGTGGCCCTCGGCGGCTGCGCGGCGCCGGGGGCTGCGGCCGCGCCGGACGGCTCGCTGCGCGCCGCGTTCGGGCAGCCGGTCACCGACCTCGACCCCTACAACGCGGGGACGGCGGTCGACGAGGCGTCGCTGATCGTCAAACGGCTGGTCTTCGACACGCTCGTCCGGTACGAGGGCGGGCGGCTCGCGCCGGGCCTCGCGACGTCGTGGCGGCGGACCGACGACACGACGTGGGTGTTCGACCTGCGGCCCGGCGTCCGCTTCCACGACGGCGGCGCGCTGACCGCGCGGGACGTCGTCGCCTGCGTGGAGCGCACCAAGGCCGTGAAGTCGGCGCAGTCGGCGCTGTGGGCCACGGTGAAGTCCGCGCGGGCCGACGGCGACCACCGGGTCGTGTTCGTGACGGACGGCCCGATGGGCACCCTGCCGGTGAACCTGACGCTGCTGTTCGTCGTGCCGGCCGGCCGCGTGGCCGACCCCGCCCAGAAGCGCCGCCCGGTGGGCTCGGGGCCGTTCCGCGTCACGGGGTTCACCCCGTCGACCAGCGTGGAGCTGGCCCGGTTCGACGGGTACTGGGGCGGCCGGGCCGGGACGCCCGGCATCTCGATGCCGTTCATCGCCGAGACCTCCAGCGCGATCACGGCGCTGCGCAACGGGGACGTCGACCTGCTGTGGCCCGTCCCGTCCGACCAGCTCGGCGAGGTGCGGGGGCGGCGCGGGGTCGGGGTGGAGACGGTGCCGAGCTGGACCTACTACCTCACGTGGTTCAACTGCGGGCGCAAGCCCTTCACCGACCCGCGGGTCCGGCGGGCGATGTGGCAGGCGCTGGACATGGAGGAGATCGTCGGGAGGCTGTTCGGCGCGGGCGCGGAGCGGATGCGCGCGCCGATCCCCTCGACCGTCTTCGGGTACGCCGAGCAGCCGCCGTACCGGCACGATCCGGGCGCGGCCCGCGCGGCGCTGCGCGACGCCGGGCTGGCCGGCGGCTTCGAGACCACGATGATGTGGTTCGACGCCACCGGCCCCCTCGCCCGGGAGCTGGCCCAGTCGATGATCTCGGCGTGGGCGCGGATCGGGGTGGAGGTCAGGCCGCAGAGCATCGAGAAGGCCCAGTGGCTCCAGCGCCTCAACTCCCTCGACTGGGACATGGAGCTGCAGACCAACACCGTGACGACCGGCGACGCCGCGTTCACCCTCGGCCGGCTGTACACCTCCAAGGCCGACCGGATGGGCTACAAGAACCCCGGGCTGGACGCGGTGCTCGCCGAGGCGGGCCAGGCCGCCGACCCGGAGCGGCGCGAGGAGCTGTACGGGCGGGCCTGCGAGACGATCTGGAACGACGCGGTCGGGATCTTCCCCGCCGCGCTCACCACCGCCTACGGGGTGCGGACCGGGCTCACCGGCTTCACCCCGGCCGCGAACAACCAGCCGGACCTGTCCACGGTCAGGAGGACCCCATGACACCCCGCCGCAGGGCCACCCTGCGGGACATCGCCGCCGCTCTCGACCTGTCGGTCAACACCGTGTCCCGCGCCCTCGCCGGCAAGGACGCGGTCAGCCCCGAGACCCGCGAGCGGGTCCGGGCCGAGGCCGAGCGCCTCGGGTACGTGCCGAACACGATGGCGCGGTCCCTGGTGCAGGGCAACGCGATGACCCTCGGGCTGGTCATCACCAACCCGTCCAACCCCTTCTACACGCGCCTGATCAGCTCGATCGAGGAGCGCGGCCGGGTCCGCGGCTACTCGCTGATGCTGATGGTCACCGAGGACAGCGTCGGCAACGAGCGCCGCGTCGTCGACGAGCTGATGCGCTGGGGCGTGGACGGCGTCCTCGCCGTGCCCGTCCAGCACGGCATCGACCACTGGGACCGGCTCCGCAAGTCGGGGACGCCCGTCGTCCTGCTCAACCGCGACCTGCCGGGGCTCGACACCGACCTCGTCGGCGTCGACTACTACGACAGCGCCCGGCGGGCCACCGAGCACCTCGTGGCCGGGGGCGCCCGCGACCTGTACCTGGTCGAGGAGGACCTGGACATCTCTCCCGTGGCGGAACGCGTCCGGGGGTTCCGGGCCGTGCTGGACGAGCACGGCATCGCGGTCCGCGACGACCACATGGTGAAGGTGCCGACCCGGCGCCGCGAGAGCAGTTCCCAGCCGTGGGACCCGGTCGACTCCTACGAGATCGGGCGGGACCTCGCCGCCCGCATCGAGCCGGGCGCCGCCGTCCTGGCCGGCAACGACTACTTCGCGCTCGGGGTGTACCGGGCGTTCACCGAGCACGGGCTGAGCATCCCCGGCGACGTCCGCGTCGCCGGGCACGGCGACCACCCGTTCGCCGCCTACCTCGCCCCGCCGCTCACCACCGTCCGGCTGCCGGCCGCGGACGTCGGCGCCACCGCGGTGGACCGGCTCCTCGAACGGATGTCGGGCGAGTCCGCCGCGGGCTCGCCGCGGCAGACCCTGCTGCCCGCGGAACTGGTCGTCCGCGACTCGTCGCGGCCCGCGAACGGAGGCGGCTGATGGGACGGTTCCTGCTGAGGCGCGCCGGGCAGGCCCTCATCGTGGCGTGGGGCGCCATCACGGTCGTGTTCCTCGTCGTCCGCGTCGTCCCCGGCGACCCCGCGACGCTGATCCTGGGGCCGGACGCCGGTCCCGCCCAGCTCGCCTCCGTCCGCGCCGACTTCGGGCTGGACGACCCGCTCTGGCGGCAGTACCTCGCGCACATGGGCGAGATCCTGCGCGGCGACTTCGGCGACTCGTGGCGGCTCGGCGGCGGCGCGATGGGCGCCGTCCTCGACCGGTTCCCCGCCACCCTGGCGCTCGCCGCGCTCGCGCTGGTCATCACCCTCGCCGCCGGCTACCCGCTCGGCATGCTGTGCGCGCGGCGGCCCGGCCGGATCCTCGACCTGCTGGTCTCCACGGGCTCGCTGGTCGGGCAGGCGGTGCCGTCCTTCTGGCTCGGCATCGTGCTGATCCTGCTGTTCGCCCGGCAGCTGAACTGGCTGCCGAGCACGGCGGGCGGCGGCCCGGAGGCGGTGATCCTGCCCTCGGTGACGCTGGCGCTCCCGTTCGTCGGGTGGCTGGCCCGGCTCGTCCGCAACGGCGCGCTGGAGGAGAGCGGCAAGGACTACGTCCGCACCGCCCGCGCCAAGGGCACCGGCGAGGGCGCCGTGATGTACGTGCACGTGGCGCGCAACATCGCGCTGCCCGTCGTCACCGTCCTCGGGCTGCTGATGGGCAACTTCATCGCCAACGCGGTCATCATCGAGGTCGTGTTCTCCTGGCCTGGCATCGGCTCGCTCATGGTGGACGCGATCACCAACCGCGACTACGCCGTCGTCGAGGCCGCGATCGTCACGATCACGGTTTCCTACATCGCGCTGAACCTCCTCGTGGACGTCCTGTGCGTCGCTCTTGATCCACGACTCACCCCGGAGAACGCATGAGCGCAGCGAACCAGGGGGCGTGGGGGATCGTCCCCCACAAGGAGGACGCATGAGTGCCATCGCTCCCGCCGCGATCCCGGTCCCCGCGGTCCGGCGGCGGAGGAGGCTGCCCGCGCGGGCGTGGGCGGGCCTCGGGATCGTCGGGCTGTTCGTCCTGGCGGCCGTGTTCGGGCCGATGCTGATGCCCTACGACCCGGTCGCGACGGACCTGCCGCACCGGCTGCTGGCGCCGGGGTCCCGGCTCGGGGACGGGTCGGTCGCCTGGCTCGGCACCGACCAGGTCGGGCGGGACCTGCTGACGACGCTGCTCGCCGGCAGCCGCGTGTCGCTGCTGGTCGGCGCCGCCACCGTGCTCATCGGCGGCGCGGTGGGCCTGGTGGCGGGCCTGGTGTCCGGCTACTTCGGCGGCTGGACCGACGCCGTCCTGTCCCGGTTCGGGGACGTGCAGCTGGCGTTCCCGTCGATCCTGCTCGCCATCCTCATCGCCGGGGTCCTCGGCCCGAGCGTCACCAACATCGTGATCACGCTGGCGGTGACCCGCTGGGTGATCTTCGCCCGGGTGGTGCGGGCGTCCGCGCTCGCGACGCGGGACCTGGAGTTCGTCGACTCGGCGCGGGTCCTCGGCGCGGGGCACGCGCGGATCCTGTTCCGGCACGTGCTGCCGTCGTGCTGGCAGCCGCTGCTGGTCGCGGCGACCGTGCAGATCGGCCTGGTCATGGTGGCGGAGGCGTCGCTGAGCTTCCTCGGCCTCGGCATCCCGCCTGACCAGGCGTCGTGGGGCGCGACCGTCTCGGCGGGCCGCGACTACCTCGGCTCGGCGTGGTGGATCTCCACGATGCCGGCGCTCGCGCTGGCCGCCGTCGTGACCGGCGTCGGCCTCGTCGGCGACGCCTTCCGCGACCTCACCGACCCGCGCTCCCAGCTCTGATGGCGCACATCCCATGGAGGCGCACATGACCGTTCCAGCCGTCGATCACGCGCACGCTCCGGCCGCCGGGGAGGTGGCCGCGGAGCTGCGCGACGTCCACATCGGCTTCCGCTCCGGGCGGCAGGTCACCCCGGTCGTGCGGGGCGTCGGCCTGCGGCTGCGGCGCGGCCGCGTCCTCGCCCTGGTCGGCGAGTCGGGCAGCGGCAAGAGCCTGACGTCGCTCGCGCTCATCGGGCTGCTCCCGCCCGGCGCGGAGGTCACGTCCGGCGCCGTCGTCCTGGACGGCGAGGACACGGCCGGGTTCTCCGCCCGGCGCTGGCGCGAGACGCGCGGCAGCCGCGTCGCGATGGTCTTCCAGGATCCGATGGCGGCGCTGAACCCCGGCTTCGCCGTCGGCGCCCAGATCGCCGAGCCCTTCCGGCGGCACCTCGGCCTCGGCCGGCGGGAGGCCCGGGAGCGGGCGGTCGCGCTCATGCGCGAGGTCGGGATCGCCGACGCCGAGGGCCGCTACGGCGACCACCCGCACGAGTTCTCCGGCGGCATGCGGCAGCGCGCGGTGATCGCGATGGCGCTGGCGCTCGGCCCGTCGGTCCTGCTCGCCGACGAGCCGACCACCGCGCTCGACGTCACCGTGCAGGCGCAGATCCTGCGGCTGCTCGCGCGGCGGCAGCGGGAGGCCGACCTCGCGACGCTGCTGGTCTCGCACGACCTCGGCGTCGTGGCGCGGGTCGCGCAGGACGTCGCGGTCATGTACGCCGGGCGGATCGTGGAGCGCGGCCCGCTGGACGCCGTCTACACGCGTCCCGCCCACCCGTACACGCTCGGGCTGCTGGAGGCCGTGCCGGACGCCGGCTCGGGCGGGCGCCTCAAGCCGATCGAGGGCGTCCCGCCGGACCCGCGGCACCGGCCCGGCGGCTGCGCCTTCCACCCGCGCTGCCCGTTCGCGACCGAGAGGTGCCGCACCGACGACCCGCCGCTCACCGAGGACGGCGACCGCGCCGTCGCCTGCCACCACTCCGCGGAGGTCGTCGCCTCCCGGCCCAGCGAGGAGCCCCGATGACGGCCACCGCCCAGGACACCGAGGTCGTGCTCAAGGTCAGCGGCCTGGAGGCGGGGTACGAGCGCACCGGCCGTCACGGGTTCGGGCGGCGGCGGGTGCCCGTCGTCGCCGGGATCGACCTGGCCGTCCGGGCGGGACGGACGCTCGGGGTCGTCGGCGAGTCCGGCTGCGGGAAGTCGACGCTGGCGCGGGCCGTGGTCGGGCTGCGCCCCGCGTTCGCCGGGTCGATCGAGTTCGCGGGCGCGGACCTGGCGTCGGTGCCCGCCCGGCGGCGCCGCAGGATGAGCCGCGACCTGCAGATGGTGTTCCAGGACCCCTACACCTCGCTGAACCCGCGGATGACCGTCGCCGCCGTGATCGCCGAGGGCTGGCGCGTCCATCCCGGGATCGTGCCGCGCGACCGGGAGGACGCCGAGGTCGCGCGGCTGCTCGCCCTCGTCGGGCTCAGCCCCGAGCACGGGCCGCGCCACCTGCACCAGCTGTCGGGCGGCCAGTGCCAGCGGGTGGCGATCGCCCGCGCCCTGGCGCTGCGGCCGAAGCTCCTGGTGTGCGACGAGGCCGTGTCCGCGCTGGACGTGTCGGTCCGCGCGCAGATCCTCAACCTGATGGCCGACCTGCAGGCCGAACTGGGCGTGGCGTACCTGTTCATCTCCCACGACCTGGACGTGGTCCGGCACATCGCCCACGACGTCGCCGTCATGTACCTCGGGACGGTCGTGGAGCAGGGCCCGGCCGCCGAGGTGTTCGGCGACCCGCAGCACCCCTACACGCGGGCGCTGCTGTCGGCGGCGCCGTCCGTCCGCGACCGGCCGGACGACGGCGCCGGGGAGATCGTGCTGCGCGGGGAGGTGCCGTCCCCGGCCGAGCCGCCGAGCGGGTGCCGGTTCCGCACCCGCTGCTACATGGCGGCCGACGTCTGCGAGCGGGAGACGCCGGCGCTCGTCCCGCGGGGCGGGCCGCCCCAGGCGGTCGCCTGCCATTTCGCCGACGGCGCCGGGACCACGGCCCCGCCCCGGGAAGGGTCGGAGCCGGACGGGCGGGCCGGGACGGATCATGCGCGGCCGTAGGCGTCCTCGAGGCGCTCGATGTCGTCCTCGTCGAACCGGCCGAAGGCGATCTCCATGACGCGCACGGCCGGGCCGTCCGAGCCGAGCCGGTGGGTGTCCCCGGCGCGGATCAGCACCCGCTCCCCCACCTCCGGCAGGATGCGGCGCCCGGCCACCTCGAACACCGCGCCGGGGTCGAGCGCGACCCACAGCTCGTCGCGGTCCCGGTGCCGCTGCAGGCTGAGCCGCTGCCCCGGCTCCACGTGGATGATTTTCACGGTGGACGGCTCGTTGAGCGTGAAGCGCTCGAAGCGCCCCCAGGGGCGCCGCTCGGTCCGCACGTCGGGCTCGGGCCGCGCCTCGCTCTGCGCCTGGGTCTGCACGTCGGTCTGCACGGTCACCTCGGGAATCGTGGGTCGTCGGACAACTGGGGGCCGCGGGCCTCGGACGCGGCGGCGGGCAGCCCGCCGAGGACGAGGTCGACGAGGCCGTCCACGACGGCCTCGCGCGGCACGTCGTCGGAGTGGTCGAGCCACCAGTCGCCGGCCGTCTGCACCATGCCGACGATCGCGTGCCCCCACACGTAGGCGCGGGTGCGGTCCGCCATCTCGCCCTCGGCGATCATCACCTCGGCCAGCTCCCGGCTCACGTCCCGGATCATGGTGCTCATCGCGCTGTGCGTGGCCGTGTCCTCGGCGCTCGCCCGGTGCATGAGGAACCGGTAGAGGTTGAGGTTCTTGGAGATCGTCGCCAGGTAGGTGTCGATGGTGGAGCGGGTGCGGTCGCGGATCGGGTCGCCGCGGGAGAACTCGTCCCGGATCCCCTCGATCAGCTTGCGCGTGTGCCGCTCGGCCAGCGCCTGGTAGAGGCCGCTCTTGTCGCCGAAGTGGCGGTACAGGATCGGCTTGCTGATCCCGGCCTCCGCGGCGATCGCGGCCATGGACGCCTCGGGCCCCTCCCGCTGGATGACCCGGTCGGCGGCCTCCAGCAGGGCGCGGCGGCGGCCGGGATCACGCCGTGATCCGGGCCCCGGCCGGCCCGCCGTACTCGTCATGGACAGCACGGTATCCGGGGGTGTTACCCGGTGACAACACCGGCTGGCCTGGGCGGTGAGGCACACCCGCCGGGCAGGGCGAAGCGGGGGGCGGATGTCCTCCGCCCCCCGCCTGGCCGGTCCGCCTACCGGGCGAACGCCTGGAGCTCGGCGGCCCGGACGATCCCCGCCCTCGGGCTCGCGGTGGCGCAGTCGGTGCCGGAGCGCGGGTCGTTGTCCTGCTCACCCGCGTAGGTCGGCGCGCCGGTGCACTGGCTGGAGACCACCTCGAACCGCAGGTGCGTCGCGGTGACGTCCCGCAGGTCGAACGAGCGCATGATCAGGTCGGGTGCCGTGGGCCGCGGCCGGTCGGCCGGGAAGGCGTCGGACGGGCTGGTGTAGACGGTGCGGTACGAGGCCGCCTGAGCGCAGTCGGCCTTGGAGGCGTCGCAGGCCAGCAGCCGGAAGGCGCGCAGCGCCGTGAACCGGTTCTGCGTGCCGCCCGCGCCCTCCGGGTCGTCCGCCACCGACGGCCGCAGCATCGCGCTGACCTGCACCCGGCCGACCCTGACCGGACGGTCGCCGGCGAGGTCGACGGTGACCTGGCGCCCGGCGACGGGGGCCGTCACCGACTGCCAGTTGGTCGCCTCCGTCTCGTCCAGCAGCGCGGCCTGGGACGCGCCGTCGCCGGTCGCCGTCGCGCCGTTGGCGCCCGCGGCCTCGTTGCGGGACATCACGACCGGCAGGGTCCGCTGGGACGCGCCGATCGAGGCGGTGAACCTGCGGTGCCCGAAGCCCGCGCCCACCGCGACGAAGGAGTACCGGCCCGGGGTGAGCGCGACGGTGTCGCCGAGCGGGGTCGCCGGGTCGGTGTCGGCGACGGGGACCGCGCGGGCCTCGTAGTCGCCCACGTACAGGCGGACCTTGCCTCCCTTGGCGTCCCCGAGCGGCGTGAGCCGCACCTGGGCGTTGCGCGACAGGGGCGAGGCGAAGCTCGGCGTCGCGTCGGCGTCGGCGGGGCCGTTGCTGGCGGCGTCCTTGCCGAGGCCGTGCTCGGCGAAGACCTTCCACATCATCTCGTGGTCCTTGCCGCCGAAGCGCATGGTGTCGGCGGCCAGCAGGGCGTTGCGGTGGTCGACGTAGCTGACGGCGCCGCCGGCCATGAGCAGCAGCGCGTCGAACGACACCTGCGCCCACCGCCGGTTGCCGGGGCACTTCGCGACCGGCACGGCCCCGTCGGCGCACTTGCGCTGGAGCGCGTCGCTCCCGGCGCCGTACCGGCGGACGAACGCCTGGCGCAGGTCGAACTGGGTCGCGGTCCAGATCTCGCCGTCGGCGTGGACCTGGGTGCCGACCAGGTCGTAGCCGAGGTCGGCGTAGTTCAGCGGGCTCCGGCTCATGTCGTAGTTGCGGATCCCGGCACGCCGGTCGCCGGTGACGTACCCGCCGACGACGTACGGCGTCTCGCCGGGCTGGCGCAGCCCGTACTCGTTGAGGTACTCCATGGCGAACAGGTCGGAGGTGCTCTCGTTCATCGCGCCCGCCTGCGGCCCGCTCCACCCGGCGTCCGGCCCGGCGATCATGCGCCCGGAGATGGCGTGGGTGTACTCGTGCCCGATGACGCTCATGTCGAAGTCGCCGTCGGTGCAGGGCGGGTAGAACGAGCCCGCGACCGGCTGCCACAGGTACATGTTGGTGATCGCGGGGGTCCCGTCCGGCGGCGTGATCTGGTTGGCGTTGTCGCGGACGGTCGGGAACCGCGCCCCGGCCTGCGCGTTGCCCTGCTCGGGGTCGCCGCCCCGCCCGCCGCGCTCACCGTTGTCGGCCTGCATGTTCCAGGCCGACTCGGTGAAGCCGAGCCGGTAGGACCAGTCGTGCATGCGGTTGTGCTGGACGAACAGGTTCGAGATGGCCGCTTCCAGGTCCGCTTCCTGCGGGCTGTCCAGCGTCGCGGGGTCGCACTTGCTCGTGTGCCACTGGTTGGTCCACGGATAGGTGTAGTTCCGGTCGGGCCTGGGAGCGCTGGTGCGGGTCCCGACCGTGAAGGGATCACTGCTCGCGCGGTTCTCGTACGTCCTCGCCGAGTTGCCGACGCTGGTCGTGCTGGACGCGCCGGTCGCGGGGTCGACGTCCCAGGGACGTCCGCTGGAGGGGTCGCCCCCGACGGGGGCGCACCCCGCCGCGGGGGCGAAGCACCAGGTCTGCCTGGTGTCGCGGGACGAGTAGTCGCCGGACGGGGTCGCCGGGAACACCGCCCAGCGCGGGTTGTCGCTGTCGTGGTCGACGAGGTTCTCCCGCACGAGCACCGAGCCGGTCCGGGCGTCGACGTAGGAGGTGACGGCCTTCGGCTCGGCGCCGGAGCCGTCGATGAGGGTGACCTGGTAGGCGCTGCGGACGCCCTCGGCGGTGGGCACCGCGACGAGCCGCGCCTTGCGCGGGTCGCCGGCCGACGCCCTGATGCCCGCGTCCCGCCCGGCCGCGGCCACCGCGTCCTTCTGGGAGAGCGTGGCGGGCGCCGGGGCGGCGCCGTCCCGGGACAGGGTCGAGGTGACCGAGACGACCTCGCCGCCGGACACGCCGACCGCCACCAGCCCGTCGTAGCCGGCGGGCAGGCCGCCGAACCGCTGGCGCAGCAGCACGGCCGCGCCCTCACCGATCGGGTTGACGGCGACCTTCTCCAGCGCGCCGACGGCGGCGGCGTCGAGGCCGAACAGGTCCCGGTGGCCGGCCAGGTACGCGCGGGCGGCCTTCTCCGG
The DNA here is from genome assembly GCF_040492135.1 of Actinomadura sp. NPDC000600. Taxonomy (NCBI): domain Bacteria; kingdom Bacillati; phylum Actinomycetota; class Actinomycetes; order Streptosporangiales; family Thermomonosporaceae; genus Actinomadura; species Actinomadura sp. NPDC000600. Next base: position 168,138 of record NZ_JBEUPD010000013.1, on the reverse strand, counting down.
GTCGCCGGGCAGGCCGCCGGCCAGCGGTCCCGCGCCGGTCACCGAGGCGGGGGTGCCGAGCCTGTTCCACCGCACGGTCACGCCGCGGGCCGCGTCCACCTGGCGGCCCGTCGGGGCGAGGCGCCCGGGCCGCGCGTCCTTGTCGGGGAGTTCGGCGTGCTCCCCGGGCGCCTTCGGGCGGGGAGGCGGCGGTTCGGCTCGTCCGGGGACCGCGAGGCCGACTGTGAGGAGTGTTCCGGTGGCCGCCAGCGCGGTCGCCGCGGTCCAGCGTTTCCTGGGCACCATTGCCTCCTGGAGGCGGGCCGGAGGGCCCGGTCTCGGGGGGATCGGCCGGAGGGGTCGCCCGGCCGATCTAGAGACAAGCAGCGCCTACGCCACTCAACTATGGCGAATCACGACATTTACCAACTGCCACCGCGCAGCGTTCTTCGCCCTTGACACCGCCGGTTCCCCTTGAGCCCCACGTGGGACGCCCCGCGCATCTCCGGGCGGCCGCCGCGCGACCGTCCGCCCAGGTGACCACGGCTGGCCACCGCCCCGCACCGGACCCTCGCGCTCGCCGCCGGGACATGCGGCGCGGACGCCTTCGGGCCGGACCGGGCGGCCCGGCCCGAAGGCGCCTACAGCCCGCGGCTGCGGCGGTAGTCGGCCACGACCAGGTCGGTCAGCTCCTGGAGGGACGTCTCCGACGTGGGCTTGTCGAAGGCGATCCGGCCGTGCTGCAGGAGGTTGACCCGGTCGCAGACGTCCAGGACCTGGGCATAGTTGTGCGCGATGATGATGATCGAGACCTCGCCGCGCTCCTTGAGGTCGCGGACCAGGTCGAGGATCATCGTGCCCTCCTTGGCGCCCATCGCGGCCAGCGGCTCGTCGAGCAGCAGGATCCGGGCGTCGGAGTACACCGAGCGGGCGACCGCGATGGCCTGCCGCTGGCCGCCGGACAGCTTGGCGACCTCGACGTCCACCGACGGGATCCGCACCCCCATGTCCGCGAGGTGCTCGGCGGCGCGCCGGCGCATCGCGCGGTTGCTGAGCAGCGGCCAGCGCACCAGCTCCCGGTTGAGGAACATGTTGTGGTAGACGCTGAGCTCGTTGACCAGGGCGAGGTCCTGGTAGACGGTGTCGACGCCGAGCGAGCGGGCGTGGTCCACCGAGCGCAGGCTCACCTCGGTGCCGTCGATGAGGATGCGGCCGGTGTCCGGACGCTGGAAACCACTGATGATCTTGATGAGGGTGGACTTGCCGGCGCCGTTGTCGCCGATCAGGCCGAGCACCTCGCCCTTGCCCAGGCGCAGCGTGACGTCGGCGAGGGCCTCCACGCCGCCGAAGCGTTTGCCGATGTTCTCCACCCGCAGCGCGTCGCTCATGAGCGCCCCGCCCTTCGCAGCCGGGCCAGGTGGACGTTCAGCACCATCGAGATGATGATCGCCGACCCGAGGATGATGTTGAACGGGTTCGCGCTGATCCCAATGAGGTTGAAGCCGTTCTGCATCTCGGCCAGCACCAGCGCGCCGAGCAGCGCGCCGATGACGGTGCCCGAGCCGCCGGCCAGGGCGGTGCCGCCGATGACCGCGGCCGACACCGCGATGAACATCGCGTTCGCCCCGCCCGAGCTCGGGTCGATGGACCCGACCCGGAAGGCCTCCAGGATGCCGGCGAAGGCGCCGAGCGCCCCGGTGAGCATGAAGTTGCCGATCTTGACCCGGCCGGTGCGGATGCCCGCCTCGGCGGCGCCGAGCGGGTTCCCGCCGGTCGCGACCGTGTGCAGGCCCCACCGCGTGCGGGTGAGCACCAGGTGGAAGAAGACGACGATCAGCAGGCACCAGGTCAGCTCGGCCCAGGGGGCGCGCCCGAACCAGCCCGCCAGGCCCTCCGCCGCTTCGGGTATCTGCGCCGGGTACGCGTGCGAGGTGGTGAGCATGATGCCCTGGACCAGGAACATCGAGCCCAGCGTGGCGACGAACGATGGGACCCTCAAGACGACCGTCACCAGCCCGTTGCCCAGTCCGATGAGCGCGCCGGCCAGGATCGCCAGCACGATCGCGATGATCGGGTAGACGCCGGAGAAGTCGACCATGTAGTGCATGAGGAAGGGCGCCAGCGCGAAGACCATCCCGACCGACAGGTCGATCTCGCCGCTGACGAGCAGGAACACCTCGCCGACCGCGATGATGGCGTAGGGCGCGGTGCCCTGGGACACGTTGACCAGGTTGTCGTGGCTCAGGAAGACCGACTTGGCGGTCTGGAAGTAGATCAGCAGTCCGAGCGCCACCAGGAGGATGGTCGCCTCCCGGCGGCGGAGGAAAGCGTCGGTGGCGAGGGCGGGCAGCCCCCGGGCACGCCGCGGTGGCGTGCCCGGGGTCGCCGCCTTGTCCCGTACGGTGCTTTCGCTCACTCCGTGCTCCTTCTCGTCAGACGTGAGCGATGGGACCCGACCGCGACACCAGCTGCTGGGCCGTGCTGGAGCCCTCGTACCGGGTCTTGGTGGTGAGGTACGGGCCGACGTTCTCCTTGCTGACGAAGGTCAGGCCGGTGTTGGTCATCGGGGGGAAGACCAGGCCGCCGGACAGCTTGTAGAACCACAGGGCCATCACGGGCAGGAACCCCTGCAGGTAGGGCTGCTGGTCGATGGTGAAGTCCAGGTCCCCGGACTTGACTGCGCTCAGCGTGCCCGGGGTGAGGTCGAACCCGCCCGAGACCACGCCCTTGCTCTTCAGGCCGTACTTCTGCATGACCTTGCCGATGGCCTCGGTGGAACCGGCGTCCACCGCGAACATGCCCTTGATGTCCTTGTGGCCCTGGGCGTACGCGTCGACGGTCGAGAGCTCCTTGGGCACTTCGGCGCCGGTGGCCACCGAGGTGAACTTGATCGGCTTGCCGGAGGCCTTGATGGCGTCCTGCGCGCCGTCGATGCGCGGCTGGATGTTGAGCGAGCCCGGGGTGGCGATGAAGCCGACCGCGTCGCCCCCGGACATCAGCCCCGCGATCTTGGCGCCGAGCTGGTAGCCGGAGGTGTACAGGTCCTGGCCGATGTAGGAGAGCCGGCTGGTGCCGGGATCGTCCTTGGCGCCGTCGGCGTTGTAGGAGACCACCGGGATCCCGGCCTTCAGCGCGTTGTCCACCGGCTGCCGGAAGGCGGTCTTGTCCACCACGGCGACCGCGATCCCGTCGGCCTTGCCGGAGATGGCCGCGTTGGTGGCGCTGACCATCTCGGGGACCGCCGAGTTCTGCGAGCCCGTCCACTGGAACGAGGCGCCCAGCAGGGCGCAGGCGTCCTGCGCGCCGTACTGCGTCGGCGTGAAGAACGGGTTCGTCGTGACGTGGTTGATGAACACGAACTTCCAGTTCGGCGTCTTCGGGAACTGCCCGGGCCCGCCACTGCCCGAGCCCGAGCTCTTGTTGTCCGAGGAGCAGGCGGCCAGCAGCGCCGACGCCGCCGCCGTCGCGCTGACCAGGCCGGCGCCGCTCAGGAGCCGGCGCCGGGTGGGCTCGGGCAGGCCGAGGGTGTCGACGGCCTCTTCGACCGCGGGATCGATGCGCGTCATGTCAGGCTCCGAACTGGTAGACGGTCGAGGATCGGTAGACCTGTCCGGGCTTCAGCTCCGTCGAGGGGAAGCCCGGCTGGTTCGGCGAGTCGGGGAAGTGCTGGGTCTCCAGCGCGAACCCGTCGCCCTGCCGGTAGACGCGGCCGCCGGTGCCGACCAGCGTGCCGTCGAGGAAGTTGCCCGAGTAGAACTGGAGACCGGGCTGGTCGGTGGAGATGGACAGGGTCCGGCCGCTCGCCGGGTCCTTGACGCGCGCGGCGGTCTTCCAGCCGGACCCGTCGAGGACGAAGTTGTGGTCGTAGCCCTGGCCGTAGAGGAGCTGGTCGAAGCCGGTGCGGATGCGGGCGCCGATCGCGGTGGACCTGGTGAAGTCCAGCGGGGTGCCGCGCACCGGGGCGATCTTTCCGGTCGGGATGAGCTCCGACGAGCCGACGGGGGTGTACCGGGAGCCGTTGATCTGGAGCCGGTGGTCGTAGACCGTGCCGCTGCCCTCGCCGGACAGGTTGAAGTAGGAGTGGTTGGTGAGGTTGACGACGGTCGCCTTGTCGGTGGTGGCGCGGTAGTCGAACCGGATGGCGTTGCCGCGCGTGACGGAGATGGCCACGTCGGTCTTGAGGGTGCCGGGGAAGCCCTGGTCGCCGTCCGGGCTGGTGTGGGACAGCCGGAGCGCGACGTTGCCGCCGGCGGTGTCCGGGGTCGCGGACCAGACGCGCTGGTCGAAGCCGGTCGTGCCGCCGTGCAGCGTGTTCCCGTTGTTGTTGGTCGTCAGCTGGTACGTCTGCCCGTCGAGCGTGAACCGGCCCTTGGCGATGCGATTGCCGTACCGGCCGATGAGCGCGCCGAAGTACGTGCTGTTCTTGGTGAGGTAGTCCGACAGGGTCGGGAAGCCCAGCGTGATGTTGGCGAGCCTGCCGTGCCGGTCGGGCGTCTCGATGGTCTGGATGATGCCGCCGTAGGTGATGACGCGGATGCGCGTCGACCCGTTGGTCATCGTGTAGCGCCAGATCTTGGTGCCGTCGGGCATCGTGCCGAACAGGTCCTTGGCGATCCCGGCCTTCAGGTGCCGGTCGGACGCCGTGGAGGAGGGGGCGAATCCGCCGATGGCGGCGCCGGCGAGCGCTGCCAGCGCGGCCAGCCGTACTGCGAAGCGTGATCTGGTCATGGGACGGGTTTCCTCACAGATCTCGTGGGGTGGGGGGTGTCCTGGCGGCTAGAAGCCCTGCGCCAGGCGGTGGTACGCCTGGTTCCAGCGCATCTCGCGGCGGAACCGGGCGACATCGGTGTCGCGGTCGACGACGAGCAGCTCCACACCCGTCATCTCGGCGAGATCGGCCAGGATCTCGGTGGTGACCGCCTGGGACAGCACCGTGTGGTGCGGTCCCCCGGCCGACAGCCAGGCCTCGGTGGAGGTGCGGAAGTCCGGGCGGGGCGCCCACACGGCCCGGGCCACCGGAAGCCGCGGCAGCGGCTCCGGCGGCCCCACCAGGTCGATCTCGTTGGCGACCAGCCGGAACCGGTCGCCGAGGTCGGTCAGCCCGACGACGAGACCCGGTCCGGGCGCCGCGTCGAACACGAGCCGGACCGGGTCCTGCCGGCCCCCGATGGCCAGCGGATGCACCTCGCAGCTCGGCACGCCCGCGGCGATGGAGGGGCAGACCTCCAGCATGTGGGCGCCCAGGATGAGCTCCTGGCCCGGGACGAGGTGGTAGGTGTAGTCCTCCATGAAGGAGGTGCCGCCGGGCAGTCCCGCGGCGGCGCTCTTGAGGGCCCGCAGCAGCAGGGCCGTCTTCCAGTCGCCCTCCGCGCCGAAGCCGAGGCCGTCGGCCATCAGGCGCTGCACGGCGATGCCCGGCAGCTGCCTGAGGCCGCCGAGGTCCTCGAAGTTGGTGGTGAACGCCTGGTAGGACCCGGCGGCGAGGAAGTCGCGCAGCCCGAGCTCGATCCGCGCGGCGTCGCGCAGCGCCGTGTGGCGTTCGCCGCCGGACCGCAGCTCGGGGGCGACGGCGTAGGCCTCCTCGTACTCGGCCGCGAGGCCGCCGACCCGGTGGTCCGGTACCGCGTCGACGGCCGCGACGAGGTCGTTGACGCCGAACGCGTTGACCGAGGCGCCGAACCGGATCTGCGCCTCGACCTTGTCGCCCTCGGTGACGGCGACGTCCCGCATGTTGTCGCCGAAGCGGGCGAGCCGCAGCGTCCGCAGGTCGGCGGCGCCGCGTGCGGCCCTGACCCAGGACCCGATCCGCGCGCGGACCGCGGGGTCGTCGGTGTGCCCGGCCACCGTGGTGCGCGCCATGCCGAGCCGGGTCTGGACGTGGGCGTGCTCCCGGTCGCCGTGCGCGGCCTGGTTGAGGTTCATGAAGTCCATGTCGATGCTCGCCCACGGCAGCGCCGCGTTCGCCTGCGTGTGCAGGTGCAGCAGGGGCCGGAGCAGCGCGTTCAGCCCGGCGATCCACATCTTGGCGGGCGAGAACGTGTGCATCCACGTGATGACCCCGACGCAGTCGTCGTCCGCGCCCGCCTCGAGCATCGTCCGCCGGATGGCCTCCGGGTCGGTCAGGACCGGGCGCCACCGCACCGCCGCCGGGATGCCCTGATCCTCGTCCAGCGCCTGGGCGATCCGCCGTGACTGCTCGGCGACCTGGCGGAGGGTGTCCTCGCCGTACAAGGACTGGCTTCCGGTGAGGAACCAGACGGTCGGTGCCATCGCGTGGCCGCTCCCTTCGTTCGTCATGGACTCGCTCGTCATGGACGCTGTCCGTAGGCGTTCCGGTAGCGGTCGTGGAGGCGGTCGATGTCCTCGGGCCGCAGCGGGACGGGATCGCCGAGCTGGCGGGCGAGGTGCACCGCCCGCGCCGCGTCCTCGCACATCACCGCGGCCTTGACCGCGGCCCGCGCGTCCGCGCCGATGGTGAACACGCCGTGGTTGCGCATGATCACCGCCGGGGAGCGGTGGCCGCGCAGCGTGCCGACGATGCCGCGCCCGATCGAGTCGTCGCCGATGGGCGCGAACGGGCCGAGCGGGATCTCCGCGCCGAACTCGTCGGCCATGGCGGTCAGGACGCAGGGCACCGGCTCCCCGCGGGCGGCCCAGGCGCAGGCGTACGCCGAGTGGGTGTGCACCACCCCGCCGACCTCGGGCATGTGCCGGTAGACGTAGGCGTGCGCGGCGGTGTCGCTCGACGGCCGCAGGTCGCCCTCGACGACCGCGCCGTCCAGGTCGCAGACCACCATCGCGTCCGGGGACAGGTCGTCGTAGGAGACGCCGCTGGGTTTGATGACCATCAGGTCGTGCCCGGGGACCCGGGCGGAGACGTTGCCGGCCGTCCACACGACCAGCCCGTACCTGACGAGCTCCGCGTGCAGGTCGCTGACGGTCCGCCGCAGCGCGCGGACCTGCTCGGCGGGCGTACCGGGCATCAGAGGTCTCCCTTCGAGCCGAGCGCGTCGTCGCGCAGCCGGCGCAGCCGGTGCAGGACCGCGCTGCTCGCCTCGCCCCGGGCGGCGAAGTGGTCGTGCAGCTCGCGGTACTCCGCGTAGAGGAGGTCATGGGCCCCGGCCCTGGCCGGGTCCGGCGTGTAGGCCGCGGTGACCACCCGGCCCATCGCCGCCGAGGCCTCCGGCACGTCCCGGTAGGCGCCCGCCGCGACCGCGGCGTGGATGGCGGCGCCGAGCGCCGGCGCCTGGTCGGAGGCGGCGATCGAGACCGGCCGGCGCAGCACGTCGGCGTAGATCTGCATCAGCGCCGCGTTGCGCTTCAGCCCGCCGGCGACGACGAACTCGCCGATCGGGATCCCGGCCGCTTCGAAGGCCTCGACGATGACGCGGGTCCCGTAGGCCGTCGCCTCCATGAGCGCGCGGTAGACCTCCTCCGGCCGGGTGGCCAGGGTCATCCCCACGACCACGCCGGACAGGTGGTGGTCGACCAGGACCGACCGGTTGCCGCCCATCCAGTCCAGCGCGACCAGCCCGTGCGAGCCGACGGGCGCGGAGGCGGACGCGGCCGCCAGCTCCTCGTGGTCGCGTCCGGTCATGCGGGTCCACCAGGCGAAGACGTCGCCCACCGCGCTCTGGCCGGCCTCGTAGCCGTAGGCCCCGGCGGTGATGCCGCCGTCCACGACACCGCAGATCCCCGGCACGTCCGCGAGGACCGCGCTGTTGACCACGTGGCAGGTCGACGTCCCCATGATCGCCAGCAGCCTCCCGTCCTCGACCGCGCGGGCGGCCGGGGCGGTGACATGGGCGTCGACGTTGCCGGCGGCCACCGCGACGCCCTCCGGCAGCCCGGTCAGGCGGGCCGCCTCGGCGGTCAGCGTCCCCACCCGCGACCCCAGCGGGGAGAGCGGATGGGCCAGCCGGGTGGCCGCGAAGTCGGCGAAAGCCGGGTGGAGGGCGGCCAGGTAGTCGGCGGAGGGGTAGGCCCCGTCCTGGTAGATGCCCTTGTAGCCGGCCGTGCAGGCGTTGCGCGTCTCGCGGCCGCACAGCTGCCAGACGATCCAGTCCGCGGCCTCGATCCAGCGTTCCGTCCGACGGTAGGCGTCCGGATCCTCCTCCAGTACCTGCAGCGCCTTGGCGAACTGCCACTCCGAGGAGATCCGGCCGCCGTACCGCTTGATCCACTTCTCCCCGCGCTCGTGCGCCAGCGCGGTGATGCGGTCGGCCTGCGGCTGGGCCGCGTGGTGCTTCCAGAGCTTGGGCCAGGCGTGCGGCCGGTCGGCCAGGTCCGGGAGCTCGCACAACGGGGTGCCGTCCGAGCGGACGGGGAGCACCGTGCAGGCCGTGAAGCCGGTGGCGATCCCGATGACGTCGGCCGGGTCAACCCCGGCCTCCGCGATCGCCGCGGGCACGGCGGTGCGCAGCACCGCCCGCCAGTCCTCGGGGTTCTGCAGCGCCCAGTCGGGCGGGAGCGGCTCCCCCGTGCCGGGCAGCTCCCGCTCGATCACCGCGTCGGCGTAGTCGTGGACGGCGCCGCCCAGTTCGGCGCCGTCGGCGACCCGGACGACGACGGCCCGCCCGGACAGCGTGCCGAAGTCGACGCCGACGACGCAGGCGTCCGGCGGGATGTTAGCGCTCACAATTTCCTCGTCAGCAAAGTCGGGGAGGGCATCGGTCGGGTCAGGGACGCGGGGTCGGCCGGGCGCTGGACCTGACCACCAGCTCCGGCGGGATCAGCACATTTCCCGGCGGCCCCGAGGGTTCGTTCAGCCGCTGCACGAGCAGTTCCAGCGAGCGGCGGCCCAGTTCGCCGAAGTCCTGGCGCACCGTGGACAGCGGCGGGATGAAGTAGGCGGCCTCCGGGATGTCGTCGAAGCCGACCAGGCTGACGTCGTCGGGGACCCGGCGGCCGGCCTCGTGCAGCGCGCGGAGCACGCCCAGGGCCATGTGGTCGTTGGCGCAGAACACCGCCGTGACCTCGGGGTCCTCCGCGAGCCGCCGGCCGGCCTCGTAGCCCGACCGGGCGCTCCAGTCACCGGAGAGCATCTCCGGCACCGGCGCGCCGGCCTCGGCCAGCGTGGCCCGCCACCCCTCGGCCCGGCCCACCGCGTCGAGCCAGGATCCGGGTCCCGCGAGGTGGTGGACCGTGCGGTGGCCGAGGTCGAGCAGGTGGCGGGTCGCCGCCACCGCGCCGGCCCGCTGGTCGATGGCCGCCATCGGGACCCGCGCGGTCAGCCCGCACCCGGCCCCCACCAGCGGCACGAGCCGGCCGGCCTGCGCCAGCACGTCGTTCGTCGAGGTGTGCGGGGCGATCACCACGACGCCCTCGACGGCCTGCTCCGCCAGCCGCCCGACCGCGTCCAGCAGGGCCCGCCGCGTGATCGCGCGCAGGCTGACGATGCTGACGAAGAAGTCGGCGTTGCGGGCGGCCTGCTCGATGCCGTGCAGCATCGACGCCGGCCCGTAGAGCGTGGATTCGAAGCTGATCACGCCGAGCGTCCTGGAACGCCTGGTCACCAGGGTCCGGGCCGCCGGGTTCGGCCGGTAGCCGAGCTCAGCGATCGCCGCCTGCACGCGGGCGCGGGTGCGCGCCGAGACGTTCGGATGGTTGTTGACCACCCGCGACACCGTCTGGTGCGACACCCCGGCGAGCTGGGCGACGTCAGCCATGATCGGAGGATTCGGCGGTCCCTGTTGCGACAACGTCTCCTCCTCTGCGATCGCGCCGGCGCCCGGGGGGCGTTGCGTAGGTCGATTGTGAGCGTGAACAATTCCACCGTCAACCCCTCGAAGCGATCACTTCCCCCGAGGCACGATCCGGCCAGCGAAGGGCCCGGCGCCGGCGATCCCGAAGTCACTGATCACCGATGCCGGGCCCGGACGTTCCCGCTCCGACGCGGAAAGGCGCCTAGCGCACGGGCAGGCCGGTGACGGTGCGGCCGATGACCAGGCGCTGGATCTCCGAGGTGCCCTCGAAGATCGTGAAGATCTTGGAGTCGCGGTGCATGCGCTCGACGGGGTACTCGCGGGTGTAGCCGTTGCCGCCGAGGATCTGGATGGCCTCCTCGGTGACGTGGACCGACATCTCGCTGGCCATCAGCTTGGCCATCGAGCCCTCGGCGTTCTGGAAGTCCTTGCCGGTGCGCGCCATCCACGCGGCCCGCCACACCATCAGGCGGGCGGCGTCGAGGCGGCACTTCATGTCGGCCAGCTTGAAGGCGATGGCCTGGAAGTCGCCGATCTTCTTGCCGAACTGCTCGCGCTCCTGCGCGTACTGGAGGGCGTACTCGTAGGCGGCGCGGCCGACGCCGAGGGCCATCGCGCCGACCGACGGGCGGGTGGTCTCGAACGTCTTCAGCGCGGCCTGGCCCTTGGAGCTCTTGCCCTCGCGGGTGCGCGCGATGCGCTCGTCGAACTTGTCCTTGCCGCCGACGATCAGGTGGGAGGGGATCCGGACGTCGTCCAGGATCACCTCGGCGGTGTGGGAGGCGCGGATGCCGTGCTTCTTGAACTTCTGGCCCTGCCGCAGGCCCGGGGTGCCCGGCGGGACGATGAAGCTGGCCTGGCCGCGGCTGCCGAGCTCGGGGTACACCGAGGCGACGATGACGTGGACGTCGGCGATGCCGCCGTTGGTCGCCCAGGTCTTGGTGCCGTTCAGCACCCACTCGTCCTTGGCCTCGTCGAACACGGCGCGGGTGCGGATCGAGCCCACGTCGCTGCCGGCGTCGGGCTCGGAGGCGCAGAAGGCGCCGAGCTTGATGTCGTCGGTGGTGCCGAACATCTGCGGCACCCACTCGCTGACCTGCTCGGGCGTGCCCACGGCGGCGACGGACGCGGCGGCGAGGCCGGTGCCGACGATCGACAGGGCGATGCCCGCGTCGCCCCAGAACAGCTCCTCGAACGCCACCGGGATGCCGAGGCCGGTCGGCTCCAGCCACTGGGTGGCGAAGAAGTCGAGGGAGTAGATGCCGACCTTGGACGCCTCCTGGATGAGCGGCCAGGGGGTCTCCTCGCGCTCGTCCCACTCCTCGGCGGCGGGGCGGATGACGTCCTTGGCGAACTCGTGCACCCAGTCCCTGACCTCGCGAACGTCCTCGCTGGGCTCCAGCGAGAACGGCGTCTGCTCCGCACTCGTCATGATTAATTGACCCTCTCTCCAATATCGCCTGTTACCAACGGTAGCACCATCTGGAGTTACCGCGGGTAACACATCGGGCGGAGGCGCCGCGCGGGAGCGGCGGAGGCCGCTAGCCGCAGCCCGGCGAGATGGATCGAGCGGCGCTGTAGCCGGGGACCTCGATCATCGGCGGGCGCTCCCCCACGGCCACGTCGGCCGTGCGGGCGTCGTGCCCGTCCGCGGCGCGCCGGAACCTGGTCAGCCCGGTGGAGGGGGCCGCGAGGGGGATCATCCGGCCGTGCCGCTCCAGCCGCGACCAGGCGGTCAGCATGATCTGGCCGGCCATCGCCCCGAGCGCCTCGGTCGACTGGTGCGTGTGGATCCGGCGGCCCAGGTCGACCTGCGCGATCGCGTCGAGTCCGGAGTCCTGGTGGACGTCCAGCAGCAGGCCGAGCTCCACGCCGTAGCCGGTCACGAACGGCAGCCGCTCCAGCAGCGCGCGGCGCCCCGCGTACTCGCCGCCGAGCGGCTGCATGACGCCGGCCAGCAGGGGCCAGTGGAGGTTGATCAGGGGGCGCGCGACCAGCTCGGTCACCCGGCCCCCGCCGCCCTCGACGCGCCGCTCCCCCTCGACCAGCGGCCGGTCGTAGCAGCCCTTGACGTAGCCGACGGACGGGTCGGTCAGCAGCGGGCCGAGCAGACCGGTCACGTAGGAGGAGGTGAACTCGCGCAGGTCGGCGTCCACGAACACGATCAGGTCGCCGGACGTCACGGCGAGGGACTTCCACAGGGCCTCGCCCTTGCCGGACATGCGGCCCTGCTCCGGCAGGACGGCGTCCTGCGCCACCACCTCGGCGCCGGCCGCGGCGGCCACGGCGGCGGTCCGGTCGGCGGAGCGGGAGTCGACGACGACGATCTCGTCCACCAGCGGGATCCGCTCGACCAGGTCGGTGCGGACGGCCGCGACGATCGCGCCGACGGTCGCCTCCTCGTCGCGCGCGGGCAGCACGACGCTGATCCTCGTCGCGCCCTTGGCGGCGAGCAGGAGGCGCGGCGGCCAGTCCTCCGCCGCGCTCGTACGGCGGGCCAACCACGACGCGACCTCGGGCAGCACGCGCTCTCCCTTCCGTGTGGGGCGACCGGGACCGGGCGTCCTGCGGCCGGTGTCCCCTCCCCTACCAGGAAACGCCGGATCCCCCCAGATCATTCACCGTTCGCGCCGCGATCGGCGAACCGACCCGAAGGTTTAACGGCGCCACAACACGCCCGTCACTCGGCGGCGTGCCGGTCCAGGAACTCGTAGACGTCAGCCTCGTCGACGCCGGGGAACGCTCCCGGCGGCAGGACCGACAGGACGTGCGAGTGCGCGCGCGCCGACGGCCACGCCATCCCCTCCCACCGGTCGGACAGGGCCTTCGGGGGCCGCTGGCAGCAGTCGCCGTCCGGGCAGGCCGACCTGACCCGCCGGGTCGTCTCCCGGCCGCGGAACCACCGGGAGTCCTCGAACCGGACGCCCAGCGTGATCGCGAAGTCGCGCTCGTGGCTGGGGTCGATGTGCGACAGGCACCAGTACGTCCCGTTCGGGGTGTCGGTGTACTGGTAGTAGACGGAGTAGCGGTCCGCGGCGCCGAACACGTGCCGCCCGGCCCATTCCCGGCACATCCGCTGGCCCTCGATCGCGCCGTCCTCGTCCTGCGGGAAGGCCAGGCCGTCGTTGGCGTACGCCTTGTAGATCGTGCCGTTCTCGTCGTTCTTGGTGAAGTGCAGTTGGAGGTCGAGGTGGTGGGTCGCGACGTTGGTGAAGCGGTGCGCGGCCATCTCGTAGGAGACGGAGAACACGTCGGCCAGGTCCTCCACCGACAGCTCCCGCGCGGCCTTGGCCTCCTGCAGGAACGGGACGACGGTGCGCTCGGGCATCAGGATCGCGGCGCCGAAGTAGTTGGCCTCGACGCGCTGGCGCAGGAAGTCGGCGAAGTCGCGCGGCTGGTCGTGGTCGAGCGCGATGTGCCCGAGGGTCTGCAGCAGGATCGTGCGCGGCGTGTGCATGCCGAGCTGCTCGCGCTCCAGGTAGATCCGCCGGTTGCGCAGGTCGGTGACCGACCGGACCGAGCGGGGCAGGTCCTGGACGTACTGCAGGCTGAAGCCGAAGTGCCCGACCAGCGTCATCAGCAGCCCCTGCGACACCGCGCCGCGCCGGTACCCGACCGCGTCGAGCGTCTGGGACGCGACGCGCTCGATGTCGGCGAAGTGGTTGCCGCGCTCGTGCATCTGGCGGCGCAGCTCGGCGTTGGCCTTGCGCGCCTCCTCGGGGCTCGCGGTGGGCTTGGTGCGGCTGCGTTTGAGCTCCCCGTACAGGGCGAGGATGTGCTCGATGACCTCGTTGGGCATCCGCTTGCCGACCTTGAGGTGCGACAGGCCGAGCGTCCGGTACAGCGGGTCGCGCTGGGCCTCCTCCAGCTGGATCTCCAGCTGGGCGCGCCGGCTCGGGGGCTGGCGGCGCAGCAGCTCCTCGACCGGGCACTCCAGCGCGGTGGCGAGGGCCTGCAGCAGGGAGAGCTTGGGCTCGCGCCGCCCGTTCTCCAGCAGGGACAGCTGGGACGGGGCGCGGCCGACGCGCTCGCCGAGTTCCGACAGGGTCAGGCCTCGGGCGCGCCGCAGATGGCGGAGGCGCTGCCCGAACGTGACGAGATCCACGTCACTCGTCAAGTTGAGGGGTTCTTCTGTCCGCAAGGTCGTCACCGCTTCATCATAGCGGAAATTTCGCACTTCTTCTGTTACTCGCCAGTTCATAACGGGGTTGCGGTCCGGGCATAGTCGTGAACGAGCACCCAGGGGACGACACGGAAGGGCAAGACGATGAGCGCAAGTCGCCTCAAGGGCGCAGCCGAGGAGCTGCAGCGACAGTGGGAGACCGACCCGCGGTGGAAGGGCGTCGAGCGGACCTACACGGCCGAGGACGTCGTCCGCATCCGCGGTTCGGTCCAGGAGGAGCACACCCTCGCGCGCCTCGGCGCGGAGCGGCTGTGGAAGCTCCTCCACGAAGAGGACTACGTCCACAGCCTCGGCGCGCTGACGGGTCTGCAGGCCGTCCAGCAGGTCAAGGCGGGCCTGAAGGCCATCTACCTGTCCGGCTGGCAGGTCGCGGCGGACGCCAACCTGGCGGGCCAGACCTACCCGGACCAGAGCATCTACCCGGCGAACTCGGTCCCGGCCGTCGTGCGCCGGATCAACAACGCGCTGCTGCGCGCCGACCAGGTCCAGTGGGCCGAGGGTGAGGGCGACACGCACTTCCTCGCCCCGATCGTGGCCGACGCCGAGGCCGGCTTCGGCGGCGTGCTGAACGCCTTCGAGCTGATGAAGGGCATGATCGCCGCCGGCGCCGCGGGCGTGCACTGGGAGGACCAGCTGGCCTCCGAGAAGAAGTGCGGCCACCTCGGCGGCAAGGTCCTCATCCCGACCTCGCAGCACATCAAGACCCTCAACACCGCCCGCCTCGCCGCGGACATCTCGGGCGTGCCGTCTCTGATCATCGCGCGGACCGACGCCGAGGCCGCGACCCTGATCACGACGGACGTGGACGAGCGCGACCGCGAGTTCATCACCGGCGAGCGCACCGCCGAGGGCTTCTACCGCGTCCGCAACGGCATCGAGCCCTGCATCGCCCGCGCCAAGGCCTACGCGCCGCACTCCGACCTCATCTGGATGGAGACCGGCACCCCGGACCTGGAGCAGGCCCGCAAGTTCGCCGAGGCCGTGAAGGCCGAGTACCCGGACCAGATGCTGGCCTACAACTGCTCGCCGTCCTTCAACTGGAAGGCGCACCTGGACGACGCGACCATCGCGAAGTTCCAGCGCGAGCTCGGCCACATGGGCTTCAAGTTCCAGTTCATCACCCTGGCCGGGTTCCACGCGCTCAACTACGGCATGTTCGACCTGGCGCACGGCTACGCCCGCGAGGGCATGACGGCCTACGTCGACCTGCAGGAGCGCGAGTTCGCGGCGGCCGAGAAGGGCTTCACCGCGGTCAAGCACCAGCGCGAGGCCGGCACCGGCTACTTCGACATGGTCAGCACCGCGATCAACCCCGAGTCCTCCACGACGGCCCTGAAGGGCTCGACGGAGGAGGGCCAGTTCCACTGACCCTCGCCGGCCGGCGCCGCCGGCCCCGCTCTCCGGCCTGATCCCCAGGACCCCGAAGGCCCCCGCGTCCCTACACCCGCGGGGGCCTTCCGGTGTCCCGGGACACGTCGCGCCTCCTTTCCCGCCTCTGTGGTCCCTCCTTACGTTCCGGCCACATTCGGCAATGGACCTCGACAAGCGCCGCCGGAGGGGCGCATCGTGAGCCCCGCCAGTCGATCTCTCTGAGAGAGGACCCCTGATGGCGCGTCACCCCCGGTCCATCCGCTCCCGGGCGATCCCCGGAAGGATGCTGCCGCTCGCCGTCGCCGCGGTGAGCGTCGTCGCGCTCGCGCCCGCCGCCGCCGCCGACGGGCCCGCACACCAAGGACGCTTCACCCCCGGCGCACCCGGTGTCGGCGACTCCTACTTCCCGCTGGAGGGCAACGGCGGCTACGACGTCCGGCACTACTCGCTGGACCTGAGCTACGACCCCGACTTCGACCAGCTCGACGGCACCGTGACCGTCACCGCGCGGGCCACCCAGAACCTGTCGCGGTTCGACCTCGACCTGTCCGGGATGGACGTCGACAAGGTCTGGGTCGACCGGCGCCGGGCCCGCTACGAGCGGCACGGCCAGGAGCTGGTCATCACACCGCGCCAGGGCCTGCGGAAGGGGCGGACCTTCACCGCCGTCATCAGGTACGGCGGCGTGCCGCAGACCATCGTCGGCTCGCCGATCGTGTTCGGCTCCCCCTACGGCTTCCTGCACACCCCCGACGGCGCGTTCGTCGGCGGCGAGCCGAACGGCGCCAGCACCTGGTTCCCCGTGAACGACCACCCGAGCGACAAGGCCACCTACGACTACACGATCAGGGTGCCGGAGGGCCTGACGGCCGTCGCCAACGGGCGCCCGACGGGGCACCGCTCCGCCGTCGCCGCCTTCAGCCGCCGCGCGGCCAAGACCCGCGCCGAGGTCTTCACGTGGCGCGAGGACAGCCCGATGGCGAGCTACCTCACCACGATCGACATCGGCAAGTGGACCGTGAAGCAGGGCCGCACGCCCGGCGGCGTCCCCAACTACACCGCCGTCGACCCCGAGCTGCTGGCGAACCAGCCGGACGCGGTGAACTTCTTCTACGACACCACCAGCGAGGTCACCGACCTCTGGTCGAAGACGTTCGGGCAGTACGCGTTCTCCAGCACCGGCGCCATCGCCGACGACGCCCGCTTCAACGGCCAGCCGCTCGGGTTCTCCCTGGAGACGCAGAGCAAGCCGGTGTACTCGGCCGTGCGCAGCACCGGCACGATCGCGCACGAGCTGGCGCACCAGTGGTACGGCGACGCGGTCTCGCCCGCGCGCTGGAAGGACGTGTGGCTGAACGAGAGCTTCGCCACCTGGTCCGCGTGGTACTACACCGAGGTGCACGGCGGCCGGTCCGTGCACGACGCGGCCCGCGCCACCTACGCCGCCCGCCCCTTCCCCGACCGCGAGGGCCGCCCGTACTGGTCGGTGCTCACCGCCGACCCGCAGCGCGACACCATGTTCAACGACCGCGTCTACAGCGGCGGCGGCATGATGCTGCAGTTCCTCCGCGAGAAGATCGGCGACGAGAAGTTCCTCACGCTGCTCCGCACGTGGTACGCCCAGCACAAGTACGGCAACGCCAGGACCGAGCAGTTCACGGCGCTGGCCCAGCAGGTCGCCGGGCAGGACCTGAGCGGGTTCTTCAAGGACTGGCTCTACTCCCCGGTCAAGCCCGACATCCCGCAGGGCTGACCCTCCCCCGCCCGTGGACCGGGCCCCCGGCGCGCCAGGCCGGGGGCCCGGTTCTGTGCGAAAGTACGTGGTCGGAGCCGCGCCGCCTGTCTAGGCTTCCGGCAAGTGGGCGTTCTTCCGTGGGTGTGGTGGTACGGGTTCCGGCGCCACGCCGCCTATCCGCTCGGATCCCTCACCGAGTCGCTCACCAACACGATGTTCGGCTTCATGCGCGCCTACGTCCTGCTGGCGCTCTGGGAGGTCCGGCCGTCCCTCGGCGGGTACGCGGCCGCCGACGCCGTGACGTTCTGCTTCGTCACCCAGGCGCTGATCGGGCCGGTGCAGGTCTTCGGCGGGATGGAGCTGACCGAGCGCATCCGCAACGGGGACGTCGCGATCGACCTGCACCGGCCGGCCGGGCTGCAGGGCTGGTGGCTGGCGCACGACCTCGGCCGCGCGGCGAGCTCGCTGGTGCTGCGCGCCGGGCCGCCGCTGGTGGCCGGCGCACTGGCGTTCCCGTTCCGGTGGCCCGCCCCGGCGAACCTGGCGGCGTTCGCGGTGGCGCTCGTCCTCGCGACGATCGTCAGCTTCGGGCTGCGCTACCTGGTGGCGATGGGGATGTTCTGGCTGCACGACGACCGCGGCCTGAGCGCCGTCACCCTGGTCATGTCGCTGTTCTTCTCCGGGATGATCCTGCCGCTCGTCGTGTTCCCCGGCCGCCTCGGCGAGATCGCCGAGGCGCTGCCGTGGTCCGCGCAGATCCAGGTGCCGGCCGACGTGTTCCTCGGCCGGTACGACGGCGCCGGGCTGGCGGGCGCGCTGGCGTTCCAGGCGGGGTGGGCGGCCCTGCTGCTCGGGGCGGGCGCGCTGGCCACGCGGGCGGCCCGGCGGAGGCTGGTGGTGCACGGTGGCTGATCCCGCGGTGACCGGCGCGCTGCGCGTGTACGGGCTGCTCGCCTGGACGTGGATCCGGGCGGCGGCGCAGTACCCGGTGTCGATGGTGCTGCTCGGCCTGGCCACGGCGGTGGTCTCCGTGCTGGACGCCGCCGCGATCATGGTGCTGTTCTCGCGGGCGCCGCGCATCGCCGGGTTCGGCGTGTACGAGGTCCTGTTCCTGTACGGCACGTCGGCCCTGTCGTTCGCGCTGTCCGACATCGTCCTCGGGACGACCGAGCGGCTCGGGGCCCACGTGCGGGAGGGGACGCTCGACGCGATGCTGGTGCGCCCGGTGAGCCCGCTGGTGCAGATCGCGACGGAGGGGTTCACGCCCCGGCGGCTCGGCAAGCTCGTCCCGGCGGTGCTGGTGCTCGCGTACGCGCTCGGCCGGCTGGACGTCGCCTGGACGCCTGGCCGGCTCGCGATGGTCCCGGTGATGGTGCTGTCCGGGGCTGCGATCTTCGGCGGGCTGTGGGTGCTGACGGCCGCGGTGCAGTTCGTCCTGGTCGACAGCCACGGGGCGAGCAAGTCGGTCACCTACGGCGGCGCCTTCCTCACCCAGTACCCGATGACCATGTTCGCCCGCGACCTGGTCCGCGGGGTGACGTTCGCCGTGCCGCTGGCGTTCGTCAACTGGCAGCCCGCGCTGTACGTCCTGGACCGGCCCGATCCGCTCGGGCTGCCGGACGCGGCGCGGTTCGCCTCTCCGGCCGTCGCCGCCGCGCTGTGCGCGGCGGCGGCGACGGCGTGGCGGGCCGGCCTGCGGCACTACCGATCGACAGGGAGCTGATGGCGGTGCCGATGATCGAAGCCGAGGACGTCGTCAAGTCGTTCACCGTGCGGGCGCGCTCGGGCGCCCTGCGCCGGACGCGGCGGCGGGTGCGCGCGGTGGACGGGGTGTCGTTCACCGTCGAGCGGGGCGAGTTCGTCGGCTACCTCGGCCCGAACGGGGCGGGCAAGTCGACGACGATCAAGATGCTGACCGGCATCCTCACCGCGTCGTCCGGCACGCTGCGGGTGTGCGGGCTGGACCCGTCGCGGCGCCGCACGACGCTCGCGCGCCGCATCGGGGTGGTGTTCGGGCAGCGGACCACGCTGTGGTGGGACCTCCCGCTGCGCTCCAGCCTGGCGCTCGTCCGGCGGCTCTACCGCGTCGAGGCGGCCGCGCACCGGGCCCGGCTCGCGGAGCTGACCGCGCTGCTGGAGCTGGAGCCGTTCCTGGACACCCCGGTCCGGCAGCTCAGCCTCGGCCAGCGGATGCGGGGCGACCTCGCCGCGGCACTGCTGCACGACCCGGAGCTGCTCGTCCTGGACGAGCCGACGATCGGCCTGGACGTGGTGAGCAAGGCGACCGTCCGCGACTTCCTGGAACGCGTCAACGCCGAGCGCGGCACCACGATCCTGCTGACCACGCACGACCTCGGCGACATCGAGCGGCTCTGCCGCCGCGTCATGATCATCGACCACGGCCGGCTCGCCTACGACGGGGGGCTGGACGAGCTGCGGCGCACCGTGGACGCCGACCGGACGCTGGTCGTGGAGCTGGCGCGGCCGGCCCCGCCGATCACCTTGGACGGGATCGAGGCCGAGCGGGTGGAGGGGCCGCGGCAGTGGCTCCGGCTGCCGAACGCGGCGAACGCGGCCGCCGTCGTCGCCGCGCTGGCGCGCGACCACGAGGTCCGCGACATCTCGCTGCGCGAGGCGGGCATCGAGGAGGTCCTCGCCGGCCTCTACCGCGGCGACCACGCGTACTGGTGCTCGGGGCGGCCCGTCGCGCCGTAGCGGAGCGTCACCACGACCCGCCCGGCCTCGGCGAGGGCCGCGAGGTAGCGCTGCGCGGTGGCGCGGGAGATGCCGACCTGGTCGGCGATCTCGGCCGCGGACCGCGGCTCGTCGGCCCGCCGGAGCGCGTCGCTGACCAGCCGCGTCGTCACCGGCGACTGGCCCTTCGGCGCGGGGGTGCGGGCGTGCAGCGGCGCGTACAGGGCGCGGACCGCGCCGTCGAGGGCCGCCTGCGACAGCTCGCTCTCGCCGGACAGCGCCTCCCGGTACCGGGCGTAGGCGGTGAGGCGCTCGTTCAGCGCGGCGGCGGTGAACGGCTTGACCAGGTAGTGCAGGGCGCCGTGCCGGAACGCCTCCCGCACGGCGCGGGGGTCGGCGGCCGCCGTCGCCATGATGACGTCGGCGTCGAGCTCGGGCAGCAGGCTGAGGCCCGAGGCGTCCGGCAGGTAGACGTCCAGCAGGACGAGGGCGGGCCGCAGTTCGGCGGCCATGGCCCTGGCCTGCGCGGCGCTGTGGGCGAGCCCGGCGACCGCGAAGCCCCGCAGCGCCGCCACGAATCCGGCGTGGACCTGCGCGACGCGGAAGTCGTCGTCCACCACCAGCACGTCGATCATCGCACCGCCTCCGCGCCCAGCACCCCGGGGAGCCGGGCGACCGCCACGGCCCCGCCCCCGTCCGGCCCGCCCGTTCCCGCGTCCACGAAGGTCACGTCGCCGCCGCGGGCGCGGGCGGTGCGGCGCGCGAGGCCCAGCCCGAGCCCGCGCGAGCGGCCCGCCGCGGTGTCGCGGGTGGAGACGCCGTCGTCGAAGACGGCCTCGCGGAGCCCGTCCGGCAGCCCGTCGCCGGAGTCGGTGACGGTGGCGTGCAGGTCGGGGCCGTCGCCGAGCAGCTCGACCTCGACGCGGGCGGGCCGGCGCCGCCCGAGCCGCGCGGCCTCGACGGCGTTGTCGACGAGGTTGCCGACGACGGTCGTCACGTCCAGGGGGTCGGCGACGCGGCCCGGCACGTAGCTGCCGGCGCCGATGTCGAGCCGGACGCCCTTCTCGGCCGCGACGGCCGACTTCGCCGACAGGAAGGCGCGCAGGTACGGGTCCGAGACGGGGTCGGGCAGGTTGTCGGGCGCCGGGGCGCGGCGCGCGGCGTCCTCCATCAGCGTGCCGATGTAGTCGGCGGCCTCCTCGCTGTGGCCGAGTTGGAGCAGGCCGGACAGGGTGTGCAGCCGGTTGGCGTACTCGTGGCGCTGCGCGCGGAGCGCGTCGAAGAGCGTGCTGACCGAGTCCAGCTCGCGGGCGAGCGTCTCCAGGTCGGTGCGGTCGCGCAGGGTGACGACGGCGCCGAGGTCGCGGCGGTGCCTGCGGACCTCCCGCCGGTTGACGACGAGGACGCGGTCCCCGGCGGTGACGAAGAGGTTGGTGGCGTCGCGCCGCCCCGTCAGGACGTCCCGCAGCGCGCCCTCCGGGGCGAGGCCCCCGGCGGACGCGCCGCGCTCCGGTGCGACGCCGAGCAGCCGGGACGCTTCGTCGTTGCAGACCGCGACCCTGCCCGCGCTGTCGACGGCCACGACGCCCTCGCCGACGCCGTGCAGCACCGCCTCCCGCTCGTGGACCAGCTCCACCAGCTCGTACGGTTCGAGGCCGAGCGTCTGGCGCTTCAGCCTGCGGCCGATCGCGGCGGACGCGACGACGCCGAGCAGGACGGCGCCGGCGACGAACAGCGACATCTCGCGCAGCAGGCGGCCGAGCTCCCGGTCGATGGCGCGGGCGTCGAACCCGACGCTGACCTCGCCGAGGATCCGCCCGCCCGGCCCGTACAGCGGCACCTTGCCGCGCGCGGACAGGCCGAGCGTGCCGCGCTCGACGCGGACGACCTCCCGCCCGGCGAGGGCGTCGGAGGGGTCGGTGCTCACGTGCCGGCCTAGCTCCAGCGGGTTGGGGTGGGACAGGCGGAGGCCGCGGCCGTCGGTCACCACGACGAACAGCGCACCCGTCCGGACCCGCACCCGCTCGGCGCGGTCCTGGACGAGCCCGCCGGGATCGTCCACCGCGACCGCCGCCGCGATCTCCGGGTCGGCGGCGACGCTGCGCGCCACGGTGAGCGCCCGCTGGCCGTACTGGTCGCGCAGCCGGCCGTCGAGCATCCAGGCGACCAGCCCGTACCCGAGGACCGCCACGACGACGACCACGCCCACCTGCAGGATCAGCACCTGGCGGGCGAAGGAGATGCGGGGCCGGACGGACATGACGTGCACCGTAGACCATGCCGGCCCGGCCGCCCAGACCCCGCGTGAGCAGAACGCGCAGAACCCCGGCTAACGCGCTTAACGTGGGGATTCGCGGCTTGCGAGCACATCGCGGGCAAGGGTTCCGGTGACGCGCGCCACATTCGTACGGTGCCGCCGTGTCCACATCAGCAGCACCCAAGCGAGAAGGCTCCGAGCGAGCCGCCGGACCAGTGATCGAACTGGCCGGCGCCACCAAGCGCTTCCGGTCGGCGGGCGGCGTCCACACGGCGGTCAGGGACCTCCACATGTCGGTGGGGCCCGGCGAGTTCGTCGCCGTGGTCGGCCCGACCGGCTGCGGCAAGTCCACCACCCTGTCCCTCGTCTCCGGGCTGGAGCCGGCGTCCGAGGGCCGCGTCCTGGTCCACGGCCGGCCCGTGGACGGGATCCCCGACGGCGTCGGCTACATGTTCCAGAACGACGCCGTCCTGCCGTGGCGGTCCGTCCTGGACAACGTGGCGGCGGGCCCCCGCTACCGGGGCGCGTCCAAGCGCGAGGCCCGCGACCGCGCCCGCGACTGGGTCGCGCGCGTCGGCCTCGCCGGGTTCGAGGGCTACTACCCCCACCAGCTGTCCGGCGGGATGCGCAAGCGCGTCGCGCTCGCGCAGACCCTCGTCAACGAGCCGTCCGTGCTGCTCATGGACGAGCCGTTCTCCGCGCTCGACGTGCAGACCCGGGGCCTCATGCAGGACGAGCTCCTGCGCCTGTGGTCGGGGTCCGGCGCCGCCGTCGTGTTCGTCACGCACGACCTGGAGGAGGCGCTCGTGCTGTCCGACCGGGTCGTGGTCATGACCGCGGGCCCCGCGACGATCAAGGGCGTGTTCGACGTGCCGCTGGAGCGGCCGCGCGACGCCGAGGAGGTCCGGCTCACCGGCGGGTTCCTCGAGATCTACCGCGAGGTGTGGGACTCGCTGCGCGAAGAGGTCCAGATCACCCGCGAGAGAGGGGCCGGCCATGCCGCGTGAGACGAAGACGCATGAGACCGAGACACGCGAGGCGAGCGCGCGCGAAACGGAGACCGCCCCGGCGGCGGCCGCCGGCGAGCCCGGGCCGGCGCCGGGCGCGTCCGGGCCGGGCGACCAGGGCGACCGGGCGGCGATCGCGCGGCTGCGCACCGCCGGGCTGCGCCGCACCCTCGGCGTCACCGCCGTCCGGGTCGCGCTCGTGGCGGCCTGGCTGGGCTCGTGGGAGCTGGCCGCGCGGAGCTGGATCGACCCGTTCTACTACTCGATGCCGTCGAAGATCTGGGAGCGGCTCGTCGACTGGTTCACCGAGGGCACCTCGCAGGGGTCGATCTGGGAGCAGATCTCGGTCACGCTCCAGGAGGCCGTCGCGGGCTTCGCGCTCGGCGCGGCGGGCGGCGTCGTGCTCGGCATCGTGCTCGGCCGCAGCCGGTTCCTGGCGGAGGTCTGCGCGCCGTTCATCAAGGCCGTCAACGCGATCCCGCGCATCATCCTGGCCTCGCTGTTCATCATCTGGTTCGGGCTCGGCATGCAGTCCAAGATCGCGACGGCGTTCGTGCTGGTGTTCTTCGCGGTCTTCTTCAACGCCTTCCAGGGCGCCCGCGAGGTCGACCGGAACCTGGTCAACAACGCGCGGATCCTCGGCGCGGGGCGGCTGCAGGTGCTGTGGACGATCGTGGTGCCGAGCGCCACCTCGTGGATCCTCGCCTCGCTGCACTCGGCGTTCGGCTTCGCGATCATCGGCGCGGTCGTCGGCGAGTACACCGGCGCCGACAAGGGCCTCGGCCTGCTCATCAACCACGCCCAGGGCACCTTCGACGCCGCCGGGATCTACGCCGGGATGATCATCATCACGGTGCTGGCGCTGCTCGCCGAGTACCTGCTCACGCTGTTGGAGGGCCGGCTGCTGCGCTGGCGCCCCGCCGCGTCCGGGCACGACGTCCAGATCTGACGCCGCGCCTTCCCGCCCCTCTCCTCCCCACCCCTCCTCCTTCCCACCCCTGTCGCACGACCAGGAGAACCGTCATGCCCAGCACCTCCGTCCGGGCCGGCGCCGCCGCGCTCGCCGCCCTCACCGCCCTGTCGGCCCTGTCCGCCTGCCGCGACTCCCGCGCCGGGTCCGGCGGGGACGGCGGCTCCGGCGGCACCGTCAAGATCATGATCGGCGGCATCGACAAGGTCATCTACCTGCCCGCCAAGCTCACCGAGCAGCTCGGCTACTTCAAGGAGCAGGGCCTGGACGTCCAGCTGCTCACCGAGCCCGCCGGGGCGCAGGCCGAGAACGTGCTCATCTCCGGGGACGTCCAGGGCGTCGTCGGCTTCTACGACCACGCCATCCACCTCCAGACCAAGGGCAAGTGCGTCCAGAGCGTCGTGCAGATGGCGGACGTGCCCGGCGAGGCGGAGATGGTCTCGGCGTCCAAGGCGGGCTCCCTGACCTCCCCGGCCGGGTTCAAGGGCAAGAAGCTCGGCGTGACCAGCCCGGGATCGTCCACCGACTTCATCACCCGCGCGCTGGCCGTGCGCAACGGCGTCAAGACGTCCGACTACACGACGGTGAAGGCCGGCGCGGGCCAGACGTTCATCTCCACGATGGAGAACGGCGGCATCGACGCCGGCATGACGACCGACCCGACCATCGCCAAGCTCGTCAGCACCGGCAAGGCCAAGGTCATGGTCGAGATGCGCACCGAGGAGGGCACCCGCCGGGCGCTCGGCGGGCTCTACCCGTCCAGCTCGCTCTACATGGACTGCGCGTACGTGAAGGCGCACGGGGAGACCGTGCAGAAGCTCGCCAACGCCTTCGTCAAGACGCTCGGCTGGATCAAGCAGCACAAGCCGGCGGAGATCGCGGCGAAGATGCCGAAGGACTACGCGGGCGGGGACCCGGCGCTGTACGAGAAGGCGGTCGGCGACTCGATCAGCATGTTCAACGGGGACGGCGTGATGAAGCCGGACGCCGCCGAGAACGTCCTGAAGGTGCTGGCGCAGTTCTCCCCCGAGGTCGCGGAGAAGAAGGACGAGATCGACCTGGGCAAGACCTACACCACGCAGTTCGTCACCAAGGCCAAGCAGGGCTGAGCGCAGTGCCGGGGTGAACGCAGTGCCGGGGTGAACGCCCCGGCGGAGCCAGCCGGACGCGGTGACGCGGGCCGGGCCTCGCGCGGAGGCCCGGCCCGTCAGCGCCCCCGGGTGGAGTAGAAGTCGACGCCGCCGTCGTCCTCGCGGTGGCCCGAGCCCCAGCGCCGCGGCGCCCAGGTGGGCATCAGCAGCGCGAACCCCATCATCCCGTAGATCCCCGAGCCGAGCAGCATGCGCAGCCCGAAGTCCATGTCGCCGGCCGGCGGCACCTTGCCGGGCAGGTCGAGGGCGCGGCCGGGGTCGGCCAGGAAGTAGGCGGACGCGCCGAGCAGCGCCAGCGCGGGCACGAGCGAGACCAGCGGCGACGCCCACCGCGCGACGATGACCACGCCCATCACCAGGCCCACGGCGGCGAGCAGGGCGAACGCGCCGTAGATGCGCGTGCGGTCGGTGATCTCCTGCCCGGTGCCGTCGAAGGACTGGCCGGCCTGGACGTACCCCCAGGCCGCGCCGTACAGCAGCGCGGGGGTCAGCAGGACGCCGAGGACGAAGCCGAAAGCATGGCGCACCGCGCATCACTTCCATTCGAACGCGCCCGCCGCAGGGCGCGGGTTCCGGTAGCGCCTCAATCACAACACGCGCATCGGCGGCGGCGCAGGATATCCGTGCCGTTTTATGACGGTTTGTTTTGAACGCCATTGAACGGGCATCGCGGTCTCATTCGATCCGCAGCACGTTGGAGGAAACAATGTCGACCGCGATTTGGGTCATCGTCGCCCTTGTGGTCGTCGCCGTTCTCGCCGCGGCCGGGTACCTCGCCTGGACCCGGTCCCGCACGGCGCGGCTCAAGCGGCGGTTCGGCCCGGAGTACGACCGGGTCCTGGAGCGCCACGGCGGCCGCGCGGCCGCCGAGCGGGAGCTGCGCTCCCGCGAGCAGCGCCACGAGGAGCTGGAGCTGCGCGACCTCGACCCCCGGCGCCGCGAGGAGTACCGCGAGCAGTGGGTCCGCGTCCAGGAGCGCTTCGTCGACTCCCCCGAGGCGGCGGTCGAGGAGGCCGACCGGCTCGTCACGGTGGTGATGGGCGAGCGGGGCTACCCGACGCACGGCTTCGAGGAGAAGGTCGCCCACCTGTCGGTGGAGCACGGCCAGACGCTGGAGCACTACCGGCGGGCCCACACGATCAGCGGACGGGCGGCGACCAAGGAGGCGTCCACCGAGGACCTGCGCCAGGCCATGGTGCACTACCGCGCCCTCTTCGAGGAGCTGCTCGCCCCGCACGGCGAGGCCCGCCACGAGAAGGGCGGACGGCACACCGCGGAGCACCGCGCGGCGAACCCTGCGGAGCACCGCGCGGCGAACCCCGCGGAGCACGCCGAGCGGCGCGCCGAGGAGCGCGCCGGGGAACACGCCGGGGAACACGCCGGAAGGCACGCCGCCGCGCCCGCCGGGCACCGCGGCGACGACCGAGACATGAGGAGCTGACCCGATGGAGCACAGGCGACCCGAGACCGGTACGCCGGCGTCCGGCGGGCCGCTCGCCGGCGAGCGGGCACGCGCCGCCGGAACGGCGGACCCGGGAGTGACCGACGACCTGCACGTGGCCGGGCCCGGGCCGGCCGCGTCCGGTACGCAGGCCCCGGAGACCGCGCCCGACACGGTTCCGGACCCGATCCCGGCCCGGCCCCCCGCCGGGACCGCGAACCCGGCCAAGCCCCCCGCCGGGACCCCGAACCCGGCCAAGACCCCGGTCAAGGACGCGGGCGCGATCAAGACCCCCAGCCAGGAGGCGAACCAGGCCAGGACCCCCGTCAAGGACACGAACCCGGCCACGGCGACCACCCGGGACACCGACCCGTTCGGGACGCCCGTCCAGGGCGCGGAGCCGAAGCACGCCGCTCCCCGCGGGCCGGGCGCGGCGCCGGGGGCCGCATCCGGCGGCGCCCCCGAGAAGCTTTTCGACGCCGCCGAGGCCGGGCGGCTCCGGGAGCGGTGGCACGAGGTGCAGGCCGCGTTCGTCGACGACCCCGGCGAGTCGGTGCGCAAGGCCGACGGCCTGGCGTCCGAGGCGGTCGACGCCCTCGCGCGCTCGCTCGCCGCGCAGCGGCGCTCGCTCACCGAGGAGCTGGACGGCGGCGGGCAGCCCGACACCGAGCGGCTCCGCCTGACGCTGCGCCGCTACCGCGACCTCCTGGACCGCATCTTCGCCGCCTGACCCGACCCGCCCACGGGCGCCCCCGCACCCAGCGGGGGCGCCCTTCGCGGTCCGGGGGCGGCGACCGCCCACGTGGCCGGCCCCGCCGCCTCCCGAGATCGCCCCACCGCTCGTCAGGAAGCCGGTGAGGGTGAATACTGAATCCCGTTCGGTAACCCCGTGAGCGGAGGACCAAGGTGTCCGAGAACTTCTCGATGACCATCGACGGCCGGGCGGTGACCGCGCCCGGCACCTTCGGCGTGATCGATCCGGCGACCGGCGAGGTGGCCGAGCAGGCGCCCGACGCGTCCCGGGAGCAGCTCGACGCCGCGATGGCCTCGGCGCAGGCCGCCTACGCCGAGTGGCGCCGCGACGAGTCCGCGCGCCGCAAGGCGCTGCTCGCGGCGGCCGACGTCATGTTCGCCAGGTCCGAGGAGATCGGCCGGATCCTCACGCTGGAGCAGGGCAAGCCCCTGGCCGACGCGACCATGGAGGTCGTCGGCGCCGGCGTGTGGCTGAAGTACTTCGCCGACCTCGAACTGCCCCGCGAGGTCATCCAGGACGACGCCAACGCCCTGGTCGAGGTCGTGCGCCGCCCGATGGGCGTGGTCGCCGCGATCACCCCGTGGAACTACCCGCTGCTCCTCGCGATCTGGAAGCTCGCCCCCGCGCTGCTCGCGGGCAACACGATGGTCCTCAAGCCGTCCCCCTTCACCCCGCTGTCCAGCCTGAAGCTCGGCGAGGTGCTGCGCGACGTCCTGCCGCCCGGCGTGCTGAACGTCGTCACCGGCGGCGACGAGCTCGGCGCCTGGATGACCGGGCACGAGGTCCCCCGCAAGATCAGCTTCACCGGCAGCGTCGCGACCGGCAAGCGCGTCGCCGCCGCGGCCGCGCCGGACCTGAAGCGCGTCACGCTGGAGCTCGGCGGCAACGACCCCGCCATCCTGCTGGACGACGCCGACCCGGCCGCGGTCGCCGACCGGCTGTTCGGCGCCGCGTTCCAGAACAACGGGCAGGTCTGCTCGGCCATCAAGCGCGTGTACGTCCCGGAGGCGCTGTACGGGGACGTGGTGGACGCGCTCGCCGAGCGGGCGAAGGCCGCCCGGGTCGGCAACGGGATGGATGAGGGCGTCCAGTACGGGCCGATCAACAACCGGCCGCAGTACGAGCGGGTCGGCGAACTCGTCGCCGACGCGCTGGCCGGCGGCGCCCGCGCGGCGGCGGGCGGCAAGCCGATCGACGGGCCCGGCTACTTCTTCGAGCCGACGATCCTCGCCGACGTCGCCGACGGCACCCGGATCGTGGACGAGGAGCAGTTCGGCCCGGCCCTGCCGGTCGTCAAGTACACCGACCTGGACGACGCCCTCGCCCGCGCCAACGGCACCCACTTCGGGCTGTCCGGCTCGGTGTGGGGCGCCGACGCCGACCGGGCCGCGGAGGTGGCCGGGCGGCTCGAGTGCGGCACCGCCTGGGTGAACACCCACCTCGCCCTCGCCCCCCACCAGCCGTTCGGCGGCTTCAAGTGGAGCGGCGTCGGCGTCGAGAACGGCCCCTGGGGCCTGTACGGGTTCACCGAGCTCCAGGTGATCCACCGCTCGAAGGGCTGAGCGGGTCCGCCCTGACCGGGTGCGGTCCGGCGGCCCGCCGCCGGACCGCACCCGTCCCCGGTACGTTCCACATGTCCCACCGACCGCGGAGGAGCCGGACAGGATGCAGACCTGGGACGTCATGCGGCAGGACGACCTCGGCAACGTCTTCCGCGTCGCGGCGCACGACTCCAGGATCTCCGCGCTGGCACAGGCCATCGTCCTTGAGAGCGGCGTCCGGCACAGGCAGATGTACTGGGTGGACGGCCCGCCGGGGCCAGCCGTGCGCACCAACCGCGACCTGTACCTGGTGTTCCTGCACCTCGGCCAGGACGCCAGGGCGGCGTCGTGGTCCCTGTCGGCGTTCCTGCGCTCGCTGTGGAAGGTCGGCGCCGTGCTCGCCGACCAGGCGCGGCTCGAGCCGGACGACGTGGCGGCGATGTTCGCCGCGGCCGCCGCCACGTCGCCGGCGCCCTTCGACCCCGCGTGGAGCGGCAGGGACCTGTCGCTTCCCGGCGACGAGCCGGAGGGGTACGCCGACTGGGAGCGGGTCCTGCTCTCCCAGATCGCCGACCTGGAGGACTTCCTGGCCGCTCCCCCGGGCCCGCAGGCCCGGTTCGGCGTGGAGGCGCCCCGGCCGCCCGGCTCGGGGGCCCGCGCCACCCCGTCCCGCTGGTGCAACTTCGACCCGGCGACGTACCTGGAGTGCGCGGTCGCGGGCAGCCTCGGCGGGTGGGACGCCGCCGACGGCGCCCGCGCGCCGCTGCCGACCGGGCCCGGCGAGCCGCCGGCCCGCTCCCCCGTCCGCACGATCACCGCGATGAGCTGGGCCGACCTGGCCCGCGTCGCCGTGTGCGGGCAGATGTACGAATAGCCCGCCCTGTCACCCCGGCGTGGTAGGACTGGCTCCATGGGCGACAGGCCGGTCGAGTTCGGCGACCGGGGCGGCTGGTGGCTGGCACGGGGCCGCCCCCATCCGGCGCTGCGCCCGTTCCTGCGCTCCTATGACGGCTACTGGGAGACGGAGGCCGTGCCCACCCGGATGCGGACCCTGCCCACCCGCACCACCGTGGTGATCCTCAACCTGGGGCCCCCGCTCCACCTGGCGGTCCCCGACCCGGGAGTGCGCGACCGCGCGTACGGGTCGTTCGTCGCGGGGATGCACGACGGCCACGGCATGTACCTCAGCCCCGGCGGGCAGCGCGGCATCCAGCTCGACGTGACGCCCCTCGGCGCCTACACGCTGCTCGGCGTCCCGATGGCGCGGCTCACCAACGCCGCCGCCGACCTGCCCGACCTGCTCGGCCGGGAGGCGCGGACGCTGGTCGAGCGGCTCGGCGACGCGCCGACCTGGCAGGCGCGGTTCGACATCCTGGACGCCTTCCTGCTGCGCCGCCTCGACGCCGGCCCGGTCCCCGACCGGGAGGTGGTCCGGGCGTGGCGGCTGCTCACCGGCGACCCCGCCGTGTCCGTCGCCGGCATCGCCGCCGACGTCGGCTGGAGCCGCAAGCACCTCACCCACCGGTTCCGGGAGCAGGCGGGGCTGCCGCCCAAGGTGATGGCGCGGGTGCTGCGCTTCCAGCGCGCCGTCGAGCTGCTCCTCGGCGGCGCCGGGCTCGCCGAGGCCGCCTTCGCCTGCGGCTACTACGACCAGGCCCACCTCAACCGGGAGTTCCGCGCCCTGTCCGGCTGCACGCCCACCGAGCTGGTCGGCGGCCGGCTCGGGCAGCAGCGCGTCCCCGCGCCGGCCGACGTCCCCGCCTGACCCGGGCCGCGGTCAGTTCTGGTGCACGCCTCCGCCCAGGTTCATCACGATGACGCCGAGCACGATGATCACCGCGCCGGCGACGGTCACCGGCTTGACCGGCTCGTCGAACAGCAGGACGCCGCCCGCGAACGCGCCGATCGTGCCGAGCGCGGACCAGATGGCGTACACGGGCCCGACGTTCAGCGACGTCAGCGCCCTGGCCATGAAGACGAACGAGATCAGGTACCCGGCCACGACGATCAGCGACGGCACGAGCCGGGTGAACCCGTCGGAGGCCCGCATCGCCAGCGTCGCGGCGACCTCGAAGGCGATCGCGAGGCCGAGCAGCACGAACGGCATCAGCGGGCCTCGCCGTACTCGGCGGCGACCGCCTCGAAGACCTTCATGTCCGCGTCGAACGGCGAGCCGGGGCGGGGCCAGTGCAGCGCGATCTCGGTGATGCCGAGCTCGCCGTAGCGGCCGGCGAGGTCGGCGAACGCGCCGGGCGACTCCAGCCAGGGCTCCTCGTTGAAGCCGGTCAGCAGGACGAGGTCGGCGAGGTCGCGGCCCTCGGCCGCGCACGCCGCGCGCAGGGCGTCCAGCCGGGAGCGGACGATGCCGTAGGGCTCGTCCCCCGCGCCGTGGGCGCTGGTCACCCAGCCGCTGCCGTGCCGGGCGGCGAGCCGCATCCCGCGCGGCCCGTCCCCCGCGATGACGAGCGGCACGCGGGGCCGCTGGACGCAGCCGGGCTCCTGCACGACCTCGCGCGCGGTGTAGTACTCCCCCTCGAAGGACGTCTCGGGATCGGTCAGCAGGCGGTCGAGCAGCGCGACCCATTCGGCGAAGCGGGAGGCGCGCTCGCCGGGGCTCCAGTCGGCGCCGCCGAGGACCCCGGCGTCGGACGCGCGGCGCGTGCCGCCCGCCCCGACGCCGATGGTCAGCCGCCCGCCGCTGACGTGGTCGATCGTCTTGATCGCGTGCGCGGCCGGCACGGGGTGCCGGAAGTTGGGCGAGGTCACCAGCGTGCCGATGCGGATCCGGGAGGTGACCGCCGCGGCCGCGGCGAGCGTCGTGTACGCGTCGTACCAGGGCGTCGTGCCGCGCCAGGCGATGTGGTCGTACACCCACGCGTGCCGGAACCCGAGCTCCTCGGCGCGCCGCCACAGGTCCCCGGCCTCCGGCCAGGACCGCATGGGCCACATCACGGTGCCGATCCTCGGTGCCGTCACCGGTTCCTCCGTTCTCCCCCTGACGTCCCACCGCGGAAACGTCCCCCCAATAGATACAGGCCGCCGGGGACAGATCAGGTGCCGGGCCCCGCGAGCCACCGGTGCAGGGCCCACCACCAGTTCGCGGTGCGCGACACCGCCGCGCCCCCGGCGGGGTCGAGCAGCGGCCGCCCGGTCAGCTCCTGGAATCGGCGGATCCGGTACTTCACGGTGTTGCCGTGGACGTGCAGCGCCGCGGCCGTCGGCTCGATCCGGCCGCCGTGGTCGAGGTAGGCCAGCGCGGTACCGGCCAGTTCCCGGTGGAAGGGGTCGCCCGGGTCGAGGCCCGCCAGGAGCGCGGCGGCGAGCAGGCCGCCGAGCTCCGGCTCGGCCTCGGTGGCGGTGAGCAGCGCGAGGTCGGCCAGCTCCCGCATCCCGGTGAGCCCCGCCGCGGCGCCCGCGCGCAGCGCCCGCCGTCCGAGCGCGTACATCGGGGCGACGGCGCCGGGACGGGCGGGCGGCGCCGCCACCAGCAGCGGGCCCGACGGCCCGGTGACCCGGTCGCGCGGGCCGGGGAGCCGGGCGACCAGCGCCGCGAGCCGGCCGTCGACCAGCCCGCACAGGCCGGGCCCGGCGGCGGTGAGCGCCGCCTCCAGCCGCCCCGCCACGGCCGGGTCGCTGACGTCGGACACCACGCAGTGGTAGGCGGCCCCGGGGTCGAGCGGGGCGAGCACGGGGACGGCCTCCCCGTGCAGCAGCTGCCGGAGCATCTGGAGCCGCTCCTCGCGGGCGGTCCGCGCCATCTCCAGCTCGGCGACCCGGTGCGCGTGGACCATCCGCTGCACGAGCGCCGTGGTGATCTCGTCGATGCGGGTCACGCCGTCCAGCAGCGCCGCGTCCGGGACGCCCATCCGGCGCCCGTCGGCGACGAGGGCCCGGACGAGGTGGGCGCGGCCCGCCTGGAAGCCGTCCAGGAACGCCGCGACCGGCACGCCCTGCCGGGCCCGGTCCGAGCCGAGCCGCTCGGCCGCCGCGAGGACCTCCTCGCTCGGCTCGCCGTCCTCAAGGGCGGCGAGCACCCCGCGGACGAGGGCGCGGGTGTGCCGCCTGGTCTCCTCCTCCGGCAGCGCGGCCACCAGCTCCGACCGGCCGCGCGCGGCGCGGACCGTCGCCTCCAGCAGCACCGGGTCGTCGGTGTGCTCGATCAGCAGCCGCAGGAAGCGGTCGCCCGCGCCGGGGTCCATCACCCCATTGTGCTCCGCCGTTGTCCCTTCCGGACAACCGGGCGTGCGGGCGTTGGGCGCCCCCGGTCTAGCCGGGAGGCCGGACCATGGTGTTCGGTGGTCGGGAGACGAGCCCAAGGAGTGCCCGATGTCCGACGAGGAAGAGTTCCTGGAGAAGCTGCCGACCGACCTGATCTTCCGGCTGCCGCCCGCGTTCGACGACGTCGCGGACGAGCGCCGGCACCGCAAGGAGCGCCTCGCCGCCGCGCTGCGGATCTTCGGCAGGTTCGGCTTCGAGGAGGGCGTGGCCGGGCACATCACCGCCCGCGACCCCGAGCGCACCGACCACTTCTGGGTCAACCCGTTCGGCATGTCGTTCAAGCACATCCGGGTCAGCGACCTGATCCTGGTGAACCACGAGGGCAAGGTCGTGGAGGGCCGCTACCCGGTCAACGAGGCGGCGTTCGCGATCCACTCGCAGGTGCACCAGGCGCGCCCGGACGTGGTGGCCGCCGCGCACAGCCACTCCACCCACGGGCGGGCGATCTCGGCGCTCGGCCAGAAGCTCGAGCCGATCACGCAGGACGTGTGCGCGTTCTACCAGGACCACGGGCTGTTCGACGACTACACCGGCGTCGTCACCGACCTTGAGGAGGGCAAGCGCATCGCCGCGGCCCTCGGCGGCCACAAGGCCGTCATCCTGCGCAACCACGGCCTGCTCACCGTCGGCGACACCGTGGACGCCGCCGCGTGGTGGTTCATCACGATGGAGCGCTCCTGCCAGGTCCAGCTCCTGGCGAAGGCCGCGGGGCAGGTCGTGCCGATCGAGCACGACAACGCCGTCCTCACCCACGAGCAGATCGGCAACGACCTGGTCGGCTGGATCAACTACCAGCCCCTCTACGACCAGATCACCCGCGAGCAGCCCGACCTGTTCGAGTAGGCGGCCCCTCCCCCGGCCCCGGCGCCCTCGGCGGCGCCGGGGCCTTCGCGCGCTCCGGGCGCGCCCGCGGATCGTGGTGGGCGAGCAGGACGCGGGCGATGCGCTCCAGCGCGGCCCGGTCCCCGGGGGTCAGCGGCTCCAGCAGTTCGGCGTCCAGCTCGGCCGCGCGGCGGGTGACCTCGTCCAGCTCCGCGCGGCCCTCGGCGGTCAGCTCGACCACGTAGCGGCGGCGGTCGGCCGGGTCGCGCTCCCGGCGGACGAGCCCGGCCCCCTCCAGCCGCCCCACGACCTCGACGAGGTCGCTCGGGTCGATGCGCAGCCGGACGCCCAGGTCGCGCTGGGAGGCGGGCGCGGCGTCGTCGAGCGCGGACAGCACGGCGAAGTGCCAGAGGCCGAGCCCGTGCTCGTCCATCATGCGGCCCATCCGCACGCGCCCGGCCCGCCCGACCTGGGCGAGCACGAACGTGGTGATCCCGAGCAGGCGGGGCGGCAGCGGCCCGGCGGTCTCCTCCATCCCCCTATTGTAGGGTTGCTCCAATCATTGGTGACCACCCACGAATGGGAGACGGTATGGACGCGCTGTATCCGCGCCTTCTGGTGGACGACTTCCCCGCCTGCGCCCGCTTCTACGAGGCGGCGATGCGGGCTCTGCTCGGGATCGAGCCGGTCAAGCTGCTCCCGGAGGCCGAGTACGCGAACTGGGACCTGCGGGGTGAGGCCGTGCTGGTCGTGATGGGACGCGCCCGGATGGCGAAGGCGGTCGGTACCGCGGACCTGCCCGCGCCGTCCGGGCAGGACGGCGCGATGCTGGTCCTGCGCGTGGCCGACGTGGACGCGGCGGCCGGGACGCTCCGCGGGCTCGGCGCCGCGCAGGTCGCCGGGCCGCGGGACCGCCCCGAGTGGGGGCCCGGGCTGCGC
Organism: Actinomadura sp. NPDC000600; assembly: GCF_040492135.1. NCBI lineage: Bacteria > Bacillati > Actinomycetota > Actinomycetes > Streptosporangiales > Thermomonosporaceae > Actinomadura > Actinomadura sp. NPDC000600. The sequence continues at coordinate 133,312 of NZ_JBEUPD010000013.1, read as the reverse complement.
ACCGCCCACCTGCGCGACCCCGGCGGCAACCTGCTGGAGCTCCAGTCCTACTGAGCGGTCTCCTCGCCCGGCTCTCCGGCGGGCTCGGTGAGCGGGAGCAGGACCTGGAAGCGGGTGTCGCCGGGAAGCGACTCCACCCGGATGTCGCCGCCGTGCCGGCCCGCGACGATGCGCCAGGAGATGTCAAGGCCGAGGCCGGTGCCCTGCCCCACCGGCTTGGTGGTGAAGAACGGCGTGAAGATCCGGCCGAGGTCCTCCTCGGGGATGCCGACCCCGGTGTCGGCGATCTCCACCAGCGCGCAGTCGTCCTCGCGGGCGGTGCGGATCGTCAGCGTGCCGCTGCCCTGCATGGCCTGCAGCGCGTTCACGATCAGGTTCGTCCACACCTGGTTCAGCTCGGCTGCGTAGACCGGGACGGGCGGGAGCGTCTCGTCGTAGACGGTCTTCACCGTCACACCGTCGCCGAACTTGCGCTTGAGCATGGTGAGCGTGCTGTCCAGCAGCTCGCGCAGGTCGGTGCGCTGGTAGGGGGCGCGGTCGAGCTGGGAGTACTGGCGGGCGGAGTCAAGCAGCGCGGTGATGCGGCCCATCGCCTCGGAGATCTCCGCCTGGAGCTGGGTCACCTCCATCACCTCGGCCAGCCAGCGCATCGCGGCCGGCAGGTGCCCGCCCGCCGCGCGCTCGACCTCCTCGGCCTGCTCGATGCCGATCCCGGCGGCCACCAGGCCGGGCGCTAGCTCCCAGGCGTCCTCGACGCCGTGCTCCTCCAGCCAGTCGCCCAGCTCGTCCTCGGCGTCGCTGACCTCCAGCGGGCTGCGGCGCCCGCCCGGTGCGGCGGGCAGCGCCGGGCGCAGCGCCACGAGCGCGCTCAGATGGGTGCAGTCGACGCCCTGCGCGGCGAGGTCGGCCAGGCTCTTCTGCGCCCCGATCAGCCGGTCGCCGAGCTCGGCGCTGGCCCGCGCCGCTGCGGCGGCCGGGTTGTTCAGCTCGTGGGTGAGGCCCGCGGTGATCGTGCCGAGCGCGGTGAGGCGCTCGCGCTGGTCGATGGCCCGCCGCGCGTTGGTCATCCCGAAGAAGACGCCCTCCAGCAGGTGCGTGGCCATCGGGAACCACTTGCGGACCATCTTGCCGAACTTGTACGCCGGCAGCACGAAGAGCCGCGAGGGGCGCGTCGCGCGCAGCGAGTGCTGGTACCGCTGCTCGATCTTGTCGCCCAGGTACGCCTGCACGGCCCCGCCGTAGGTGCCGGGCCGGTCGGTCCGGCTGACCTGCGCCACGTGGCCCCGGACGTTCTGGGTCATCACCATCTCGCCGTCGAGCAGCACGTACAGGAACTCGGCGGCGTCGCCCTGGGCGCAGATGATCCCGTCCTGCGGGTAGTCGGCGACCGTCCCGCAGGCCGAGAGCCATCCCAGCTTCTCGTCGTCGAGGTCCTCGAAGAGGAACAGCTCCCGGAGCTGCTCCGGTGACGCGGTGTTCATGCCTGCTCCAGGTAACGGTGGACCAACGCGACGGCCATCGCGCCGTCGCCGACCGCGGACGCCACCCGCTTCATCGACTCCGAGCGCACGTCGCCCGCCGCGAACACCCCGGGGACGCTGGTCTCCAGGTGGTAGGGCTGGCGGGTGAGCGGCCAGCCGACGGGGCGGCGGCCCCCGCCGACGAGGTCGGGCCCGGTCAGGACGTAGCCGCGCGCGTCGCGCTCGACGAAGCCGTCCAGCCACTGCGTGCCGGGTTCGGCGCCGATGAACACGAACAGCCAGTTCGCGTCGATGGTCTTCTTGCCGCCCGGCCAGGCGAACGTGAGCCGCTCCAGCCGGCCGGCGCCCTCCGCGGCGCACACCGTCTTGCCCGTGTGCACCTCGATGTTGGGCGTCGCCGCGATCTGCTCGACCAGGTAGTGCGACATCGACTTCGCCAGGCTGTCGGCCCGGACGACGATGTGCACCCGCTTGGCGTACTTCGCCAGGTGCACGGCCGCCTGGCCCGCGGAGTTGGCGCCGCCCACGACGGCGACCTCCTCGTCCGTGCACGACGGCGCCTCGGTGAGCGCGGCGCCGTAGTAGACGCCGCGCCCGACGAAGTCGTCCACGCCCTGCGCGTTGAGGCGCCGGTAGGAGACGCCGGTGGCGAGGATGACGGCGTGCGCGGCGATCTCCGTGCCGTCCGCCAGCCGCGCCACCCGGGCCGTGCCCCGCGACTCCAGCGCGGTGACCTCGCCGGCCTGCAGCAGCTCGGCGCCGAACCGGTCGGCCTGGCGGCGGGCCCGGTCGGCGAGCTGCGCGCCGCTCACCCCGTCGGGGAACCCGAGGTAGTTCTCGATGCGGGAGCTCTGCCCGGCCTGGCCGCCGAGGGCGCGCCGCTCCACCACCACGGTCTTCAGGCCTTCGGACGCGCCGTACACGGCGGCGCCGAGCCCGGACGGGCCGCCGCCGACGACGATCAGGTCGTAGAAGTCGGTGGACGGGGTGCTCGGCAGCCCGACGGCGGCGGCCAGCTCGGCGTCGGACGGGGCCGACAGCACCGTCCCGTCGGCGGTGACGATCAGCGGCAGCTCGGGGCAGTCGGCCGCGGTGACCAGCTGGGCGCCCTCCGGGTCGCCGTCCATCAGCCAGGTGTAGGGCACCTGGTGGCGGGCGAGGAAGTCGCGGACCTCGTAGCAGCGGGACGACCAGCGGTGCCCCACCACCCGCAGCTCGCCCGGCGGGCGCCGTTCGACCCGCGCCCAGGCGTCCAGCTGCTCGTCGATCACCGGGTAGAACTTCTCCTCCGGCGGGTTCCACGGCTTCAGCATGTAGTGGTCGAGGTCGACGTCGTTGATCGCGCGGATCGCCGCGTCGGTGTCGGCGTATGCGGTGAGCAGCACCCGGCGCGCGAAGGGGAACAGGTCCATGGCGCGCTCCAGGAACTCCACGCCGTCCATGCCGGGCATCCGGTAGTCGGCGAGCAGCACGGCCGTGTCGTCGCCGCGCAGCCGCAGCTCGCTCAGCGCCTCCAGGGCCTGCCCGCCCGACTCGGCGCGCACGATCCGGTACGACTCGGCGTACCGGCGGCGCAGGTCCCGCGCCACGGCCCGGGACACGCCCGGGTCGTCGTCGACGGTCAGCAGCACTGGTTTGGACAACGCGTCCCCCTCGTTTCAGCACATCCGCGAGCAAAAGCCTACGTGGATCCGGCGCCCGTTCGCCGGACCGGATCCGCCGACGGGGGCCCCGCCGCCCGGACGCCGCCGCGCCATCGGCCATGATCGGGGACATGGACCTGCGTGTTGCGCTGATCGGATACGGCACCGGCGGCTCGGTGTTCCACGCGCCGCTGATCTCGTCGGTGCCGGGGATGCGGCTGGCCGCGGTCGTGACCGGCGCCCCGGAGCGGCAGCGGGCCGTGCGGGAGCGGTACCCGGAGGCGGAGGTCCTCGACACCGTCGACCGGCTGTGGGGCGCGTCGGGCGCCTGCGACCTGGTGGTGGTGACGGCCCCGAACCGGCAGCACGTGCCGCTGGCCCGGACCGCGCTGACCTCGGGCGTCCCCGTCGTCGTGGACAAGCCCGTCGCGGCCGCGGCGGCCGACGCCCGCTCCCTCGCCGCGCTGAGCGCCGTCCGCGGGCTGCCGGTGTTCCCCTTCCACAACCGCCGCTGGGACGGCGACTTCCAGACGGCGCGGCGGCTCGTCTCCGCGGGCGCCCTCGGCGACGTCCGGCGCTTCGAGTCCCGCTTCGAGCGCTGGCGGCCGGAGGTCAGGGAGAGCTGGAAGGAGAGCACCGACCCCCGCGACGCGGGCGGCATCCTGTTCGACCTCGGCTCGCACCTCATCGACCAGGCGATCGCCCTGTTCGGCCGCCCGGAGAGGGTCTACGCCGAGATCGACACCCGCCGCGCCGGGGCGACGGCGCCCGACGACGTGTTCGTGGCCCTGACCCACCCTGGCGGCACCCGGTCGCACCTGTGGATGAGCGCCACCGCCTCGCACCTGGGCCCGCGCTTCCGCGTCATCGGCGGCAAGGCCGCGTACACGGTCTCGGGCATGGACGTCCAGGAGGAGCAGCTCCGCGCGGGCCTCACCCCCAAGGACCCCGGCTACGGCATCCCCCCGACCGGGTCCGGCGGCCTGCTCGGCACGCCGGGAGAGGAGGCCCCGGAGCCCACCGCCGCGGGCGCCTACCACGACTTCTACGCGAGCGTCCTGCGGACGCTCCGGGACGGCGCGCCGCCCCCCGTCACCCTCGCCGACGCCATCACCGGGCTGGAGGTCATCGAGGCCGCCGCCCGCTCCGCCCGCGAGTCCGCCGTCGTCGACCTCGGCGACCATTGACATCCTCTCCGTCCTAAAGGACGGAGATTCCCTCCACGCTGCGTGGGGTCCGCGGGGCGTCCGGGTGGGTTACCGCTTCGCCGCGCGGTGCCGCCATCGCTGGTGGTCTGACCCGCGCTCCACGGTCGTTTCGGCTCTCCGCCCGTCCGGCGGCGAGTATGTTCAGCGCCGCGTTCACGTCCCGGTCGTGGGCTGCTCCGCAGGGGCAGTCCCACGCCCGGACGTCGAGCGCGATCTTGTCGTTGATCCGGCCGCATGCCGAGCACATGCGGGTGGACGGCAGGAACCTGTCCACCCTGCCGAAGGTGCGCCCGTACCGGGCGGCCTTGTACTCCAGCATGGCGGTGAAGGCGGCCCATCCGGCGTCGTGGACGCTCTTGGCGAGCCGGGTCCGGCCCAGACCGGCCACGCACAGGTCCTCGACGTACACCGCTTGGCTGTCGCGGATGATCGCCGTGGACAGCTTGTGCTGCCAGTCCCGCCGGGTATCGGCCACCCGCGCATGCGCCCGCGCGACCTTGACGACGGCCTTCCCGCGGCGGTTCGAGCCCTTCTGCTTGCGCGACAGGGCCCGTTGCAACCGCTTGAGCTTGCGAGCGGCGCGGCGCAGGAACCTGGGCGCGGTCACCTTCGTGCCGTCCGACAGCACGCGAAGTGCGTCAGCCCCAGGTCGATCCCCACCTCGTGATCCGAGGACGGCAGCGGCTCCTGCGGGCCGGTGTCCACGACGAACGAGGCGAAGTGGCGTCCGGCCGCGTCCCAGATCACGGTGACCGAGCTGGGAGCCGACGGCAGCGGCCGCGACCACCGCACCCGCACCTCGCCGATCTTGGGCAGCCTGAGCCGGCCGTTGTCCAGCACCTTGAACCGGGAGTTGCGGGTGAACCGGATGCTCTGCCGGTTGTCCTTGCGCGACCGGAACCGGGGCGGGGCCACCTTGCGGCCCTTGCGCTGCCCGCTGATCGAGGCGTAGAAGTTGCGGTAGGCCGCGTTCAGGTCGGCCAGGGCCTGCTGCAGCACCACCGCCGACACCTCACCCAGCCATGCCCGCTCGGGGGTGACCTTGGCTTGGGTGATGACCCGCTTGGACAACTCGGCGTCCGACGGGTACGGCAAGCCCTGCTCACGGGCGTCCAGCCGTGCGCGCAGCCCGTCGTTGAACACCACCCGTGCGCACCCGAACGCCCGAGCCAGCGCGATCTGCTGACCAGGCGTTGGATACATGCGGTAGTTGTATCGTAACTGCACACCCGCACCGTACTGGCCTATGACCGAACTCGAAGGCATCCGCACCGACAGAAACCGCGTCGTTGCGATGCACGTGCACTTGGTCTTCGTGACGAAGTTCCGGCACGCCGAGCGCCGTCAAGCGGTACATCGAGCAGCAGAATCGTCCCGGTCAAGGCACTGCCCGGGCCATGACGACCCTCCCAGCGCGGGCCTTCCCCCGGCCTGAAGGCCGGAGCACTGGCCCGCATGCCGGTAGCGCGCCTCGGCGACCACGCCGGTGCAGGATCTGGGAGTGATGCGGGCCATCGGCATGCGGTACGTGCGCACGTACTACCCGCAGTTCGACGATCCGCTGCCGGACGCGCACCTCGGCGAGGTCGAGTACGAGATGACCCGCACCATGTGGGAGGAGATGCCCTGAGGCGGCGGCACCCGGCCTCGGCGGGGTGTAGTGGGCCCACTTGCCACCGGCGATCGAGGCCCAGCGGTCGGTGGAGCCCGGGTGCAGACCGAGGAGCTTGCCGATCACGGGCGGTGGGAGCTGGCGGGCGTATTCGAGCAGGTCGCCATCCCGCCATGGGGCGAGGTGTGAGAAGTGGACTCCCAGCCAGGCCAAACGCCTTCTTCAACGGTGCGAATAGCGCATCAGATGCTATTCGTCCCCTTATCAGAGGACGGAGACGTGGACGTGGTCGAAGTGGTTCTGGGTGACGCTGCCGCGGTCCTCCATCTGCCGCCAGCCGCCGCTGCCGCGCATGTCGTAGATGCGCTGCTTCCAGATGACGTACTTGATGCCGAGGCGGGACGCGTTGTCGATGACGTACTGGGCGACGCGGTCGCCGTGCGCCTGGGCGGAGGCGCTCGGCATCTTGCCGCCGGTGCTCTCCATGAAGTCGCAGGCCCGGCCCGAACCGTGGTCCTGGGGGTCGCCCGGGCGCGAGCAGCCGATGGTGGGGAACGCGCCGAACTTGCCGTCGATCTCCTGCAGCGCGGTGCGCATCCGCGCGGTCATCGAGTTGCCGACGATCGGGGACTTCGTGCCGCTCGCCCCGTCCGGGCGGCCGCCGCCGCCGGGGACGCTGGTGCGGGTCACCTCGGGCTTGTACTTGGCGAGCAGCTTCTTGACGCGGGCGCGCTGGCCCTCCAGGTCGTCGATCTCCTTCTTGACGGCGGCCAGCTTCTGCCTGGCCGTCGCCTGCGACTGGACCGCCTTCGCGTTCAGCGCCTCCAGGCTCTGGATGCGGCGGCCGTTGTTGCGGGTGATGTGCTCGATCACGGCGGCGTCGCGGACGGCGGCGCCCGGCTCGGCCGAGGAGACCATCGGGATCACGTCGAGGCGCCCGGTCATGTAGGTCGTGGAGGCGATGCGGGCCACGTCGACGCGGGCGGCGTCGTACTCGCGGCCGGCCTTCGTCGCGTCCGCGCCGGCGCGCTCGGCGGCCTTCTTCGCCTCCTCGAGGGAGACGAGCTCGCCCCGGTACTCCTTGGAGAGCTTCTCCGAGCGCGCCTTGAGCTTGGCGTACTCCTTCTTCAGGTCCTTCGGCTCCTGCGGGAGGCTCGCCGCGCTCCCGGACACCGGCGGCAGGGCCGCCGAGACGCCCGCCGCGAGGGCCAGCGCCGCGAGGCGCTTCGCCGTCCTGCGCCCGCGCGGGGGGCGGGGCGTCCTGCCGGGGGGATCGAGGGCCGCCACAGATCTCTCCTAGATAACAAAGCTCAAGATTGGCGGCACGCTACCACAATCGCCCGAATTGCCTCACAAGCTTCACAAAACACATAGAGTCACGCGCGGGCTACCGGCGGCCCCGGCCCCGGACGGCCCAGGGGCCGGACCGCGTGGCGCGGTCCGGCCCCTCCCCCGGTGGCACCGGACGGATCCAGCGCCCCCCGTCACGGCCCGACGAGTTCCTCCCAGCGCGGCACCCGCGGCTGCGACAGCAGCCGCAGGCCGGCCTCGGCGAGCGTCCGGTCGCCCTTGCGGTTGTTGCACCTCCCGCACGCCAGGACGGTGTTCTCCCAGGTGTCGCCGCCGCCGCGGGACTGCGGGTGGACGTGGTCGATCGTGTTGCCGCGCTTCCCGCAGTAGCAGCAGCGGCCGCCGTCGCGCAGGTAGACGCCCCGCTTGCTCCAGGGCGGCCGCCTGCCGTGCCTCCAGCGCATCGCGACGTAGCGGACGAGCCGCAGGACCCGCGGCACCGGGAAGCGGCCGAAGGTGCGGCCCTCCTCGGCCTCCTCCACGACGGCCACCTCGCGCACCAGCATGCGGATGGCGTGCCGCAGATCCACCCTCTGCATGGGCTCGTACGACGCGTTGAGGACGAGCACGTTCACCGTGTCACCTCCCTGGCCCGTGCCGCTCCCCCGTCAGGATTCGAACCTGGATATCCGCATTAACAGTGCGGCGTTCTGCCGTTGAACTACAGGGGAATGCTTCGGCAATTCTCCGCCTTCCGGGCATTTCCCGGAAGACCTCCTTGAGAATGCCCATCGGCGGGGCCCGGAGGCAACGTGTTTTCCGGTCAGGAACCGGTGGCGGGGAGGGCGGACACCGCGGCCTGGTACTCCAGGGACTCGCGCTCCAGGCGGAAGCCGAGCTCCTCGTTCACGGCGAGCATGTGGGCGTTGTCGCCGGAATTGTCTGTTTCGATTTCCCGCACCCCGGGGCACTCCTCCCCGAGCCAGCGCAGCATCGCGGCCTTCACCCAGATGCCGAGGCGCCGGCCGCGGTGCTCGGGCAGCACCGCCGTGTCATACTGCGCCGCGCGCCCGGCGCACCCCGCCGGCACCACGACCTCGGTGAACCCGGCGATGACGCCGCCGGACAGCGCCGCGACGGTGTACAGGTCGTCGCCGCGCTTGGCGACGATCTCGGCCATCTCGCGGACGCGGTGGGCGTCCCACGGCGACCCCTCGTACTCGGCGAAGTCCGCCATGGCGTGCTTGGCGCGGGCGAGGGCGTCGGCGTGCTCGTCCGGCACCGCGCCCTTCCAGCGCACGAGCCGGTACCCGGCGGGCGCCTCCGCCAGCAGCCGCGCCACGCGCTCGGCGGGGACCTCGTCCAGCCGCAGCAGCATGCCGCGCAGGGTCAGGACGCACTCGAAGCCGTGCGACTCCAGGAACGGGACGGCCGGGGTGCCCGCGAGGACCTGGGCGATCACGCTGGAGCGGCCGTCGGCACGCAGGCCGGCCGCGGCCGCGGCGAGCAGGCGGCCGCCGAGCCCGCGCCGCCGGTGCTCGGGGCGGACCTGGATGTCGATCTCGCCGGGCCGGTCGGCGCCCGGCTCGCCGGGCAGCCGCAGCGCCGCCACCGCCACCAGGGCGCCGCCCGCCCCGGGGCCGCCGGCGGCCGCCCACAGCCGCTGCCGCGAGCCGGCCTCCGCCCCGAGCAGCAGCCGCGCCGTCCGCTCCGGGTCGGGCGCGGGGTCGCCGGCCGGCTCGGCCGCGTGGACGGCGGCGAGCACCGAGTGCCACTCCCGGATCTGCGCGTCCGTCGGATCCTCGAGCGCGATGACGTCCATCCGACTTTTGTACCTGATCCCCGCCCGCCGCGACCGGGACCTGGCACAACCCATGGTTTCGGACGTACGGGAACCCGGCTCAGCGGTCTCGCGAGAACGCCTCCAGGATCCGCTCGGCGGCGAGCGCGGGCGTCAGCGCGCCGTCCGCGACCTCCCGCTCCAGGCCGGGCGCCAGCTCCCGGACGCCGGGATGCCCGCGCAGGTCGGACAGCAGGCGGTCGCGGACCAGCTCCCACGTCCAGCCGACCTGCTGGCGGCGGCGCCGGGCCTCGAGCTCCCCGGACTCACGGAGCCGGTCCTGGTGCTCGACGAGCGCGCCCCACACCTCCTCCAGCCCGGTGCCCTCCTTGGCGCTGCACGTCAGGACCCGCGTGCTCCGGACGCGCTCGTCGCTGCGCAGCAGCCGCAGCGCGCCCGCCAGCTCGCGGGCGGCGCGCTCGGCCTCCCTCCGGTGCTCGCCGTCGGCCTTGTTCACGGCGATGACGTCGGCCAGCTCCAGCACGCCCTTCTTGATCCCCTGGAGCTGGTCGCCGGTGCGGGCGAGGGTGAGGAACAGGAAGGAGTCGACCATCTCGGCGACGGCCGTCTCGGACTGCCCGACGCCGACCGTCTCGACCAGGACGACGTCGTACCCGGCGGCCTCCATGACCACCATCGCCTCGCGGGTGGCCTTCGCGACGCCGCCGAGCGTCCCCGCGGTGGGCGAGGGCCGGATGAACGCGCCCGGGTCGGTGGCGAGGCGCTGCATGCGGGTCTTGTCGCCGAGGATGCTGCCGCCCGTCCGTGTGGAGGACGGGTCCACCGCGAGGACCGCGACCTTGTGGCCCTCCCCCGTCAGCCGGGTGCCGAGCGCGTCGATGAACGTGGACTTGCCGACCCCGGGCACGCCGGTGATCCCGACGCGGCGGGCGCCCCCGGCGTGCGGGGTCAGCTCGACCAGCAGCTTCTGCGCCAGCTCCCGGTGGTCCGGGCGGGCCGACTCCACGAGCGTGATCGCCCGCGCGATCCACGCCCGCGACCCGTCCCGCACCCCGGCCGCGTAGTCGTCGACGCCCGGCGCGCTCACCGTGCTCCTTCCGGTTCCGCCTGGTGCTCCACGGCGCCGTCTCCGCCCGGCACTCCTCAGGCGCTCTCTGGCGCGGCGTGGCCGAGCCGCTCGGTGAGCTCCTCCAGCAGGCCGGCCGCCGCGTCCGCGAGGACGGTGCCGGGCGGGAAGATCGCCGAGGCGCCGGCCGCGCGCAGCTCGTCGAAGTCCCCGGGCGGGATGACCCCGCCGACGACGATCATGATGTCGTCGCGGCCCAGCGCGGCCAGCTCCTCGCGCAGCGCGGGGACCAGCGTCAGGTGGCCGGCGGCGAGCGAGTTGACGCCGACGATGTGCACGTCGGCCTCGACGGCCTGCAGGGCCACCTCGGCGGGGGTCTGGAACAGCGGGCCCACGTCGACGTCGAAGCCGAGGTCGGCGAACCCGGTCGCGATCACCTTCTGCCCGCGGTCGTGGCCGTCCTGCCCCATCTTGGCCACGAGGATGCGGGGCCGGCGGCCCTCGGCCTCCTCGAACGCGGCGGTCGCGGCCCGCGCCCGCTCGATGCCCGTCACCTGGCCCGCCTCCTCCCGGTACACACCGGAGATCGTACGGATCTGCGCCGCGTGACGCCCGTAGGCCTTCTCCAGTGCGTCGGAGATCTCGCCGACGGTCGCCTTGGCCCGGGCGGCGTCGATGGCGAGCGCGAGCAGGTTGTGCTCCAGGTCGTTCGGGCGGGTGCCGTTCTCGGCGGCCTCGGCGGCGCGGGTGAGCGCGTCCAGCGCGGCCCGCGTCGCGGTCTCGTCGCGCTCCTCGCGCAGCCGGCGCAGCTTGTCGATCTGCTGGGCGCGGACGGAGGCGTTGTCGACCTTGAGGACCTCGATCTCCTGCTCGGTGTCGGGGCGGTACTTGTTGACGCCGATGACCGGCTGCCGCCCCGAGTCGATGCGGGCCTGGGTGCGGGCGGCGGCCTCCTCGATGCGCAGCTTGGGCAGCCCCTCGTCGATCGCCTTCGCCATGCCGCCGGCCTGCTCGACCTCGGTGATGTGGCCCCAGGCGCGGCGGGCTAGGTCGTAGGTGAGCCGCTCGACGTAGGCGCTGCCGCCCCAGGGGTCGATCGTGCGGGTCGTCCCGGACTCCTGCTGCAGGAGCAGTTGGGTGTTGCGGGCGATGCGGGCCGAGAAGTCGGTCGGCAGCGCGAGCGCCTCGTCCAGCGCGTTGGTGTGCAGCGACTGGGTGTGGCCCTGCGTGGCGGCCATGGCCTCGATGCAGGTGCGGGCGACGTTGTTGAACACGTCCTGCGCGGTCAGCGACCAGCCGGACGTCTGCGAGTGGGTCCGCAGCGACAGCGACTTCGGGTTCCGCGGCTCGAACGTCTTCACCAGCCGCGCCCAGAGCAGCCGCGCGGCGCGGAGCTTGGCGACCTCCATGAAGAAGTTCATCCCGATCGCCCAGAAGAAGGACAGGCGGGGCGCGAACGCGTCGATGTCGAGGCCCGCCTCGCGTCCGGCGCGGATGTACTCGACGCCGTCGGCGAGCGTGTAGGCGAGCTCCAGGTCGGCGGTGGCCCCGGCCTCCTGGATGTGGTAGCCGGAGATCGAGATGGAGTTGTACTTCGGCATCCGCTGCGAGGTGAACGCGAAGATGTCGGAGATGATCCGCATGGACGGCTGCGGCGGGTAGATGTAGGTGTTGCGGACCATGAACTCCTTGAGGATGTCGTTCTGGATGGTCCCCGCCAGCGCCTCCGGCTTCACCCCCTGCTCCTCCGCGGCGGCGATGTAGAGCGCGAGGACGGGCAGGACGGCGCCGTTCATGGTCATCGACACGCTCATCCGGTCCAGCGGGATGCCGTCGAAGAGCTGCCGCATGTCGTAGATGGAGTCGATCGCGACCCCGGCCATGCCCACGTCGCCGGACACGCGCGGGTGGTCGGAGTCGTAGCCGCGGTGCGTGGCCAGGTCGAAGGCCACCGACAGGCCCTTCTGCCCGGCCGCGAGGTTGCGGCGGTAGAACGCGTTGGACTCCTCGGCTGTGGAGAAGCCGGCGTACTGCCGGATCGTCCACGGCTGGGTGGCGTACATCGCCGGGTAGGGGCCGCGCAGGAACGGCGCGATGCCCGGATAGGTGCCGAGGAAGTCGAGCCCGGCCAGGTCGTCGCCGGTGTAGAGGGGCCTGACGCCGATGCCCTCCGGGGTGTCCCAGGTCTGCGCCTCGGGGGCGGCGCCGGTGGCGCCCTCGACCGCGGCGCGCCACCGCTTGGCGGCCTCGTCGGCGGGGGGCGCGGTCCCGAGCTCGACCTCGGTGAAGTCGGGGATCATTCGTTCACTCCCAGATCGTGGAGGGTGGTCTCCAGCACCTCGATCGCGTCGCACCCGGCGTACACGCGGGCGTCGACCCCCTCGTAGGTTCCCTTACCCGCCAGCCAGACCTTCACCGCGCCCGCGGCGCGCAGGATCCGCGCGGCCTCCGCGGCCTGCTCCCCGTACAGGGCGTCGCTGGAGCAGAGGCAGGCGACGGCGGCGCCGGACGCCCCGAACTCCTCGGGGGCGCCCGCGACCGTCTCGATCCCGCCCGCCTGGAAGAGGTTCGCGGCGAACGACGCGCGCGCCGTGTGGACGGCGATCGGCCCGAGCGTCGCCAGGAAGACCTTCGGGCGGGCGCCGGTGGCCCGCGCGTGGGCGTCGGAGCGGTCGCGCAGCGCCTCGAAGTCCTGCGCGTAGGCGACGACCGGGAGGCCGCCGCCGGGCGCCGGCGGCGCGGGGTCGCGCGGGGGAAGGGTCTCGCTCAGGTTCGGGAACTCGCTGACGCCGGTGAGCGGCGCCTTGCGCCGGGCGATGTCCTTCCGGCGCCGCTCCCAGGTGGCGGCGAGGCGGCGGGCGACCAGGCCCGAGTCGAGCGCGGCGGCCAGTCCACCGGCCTTCTCGATCTCGGTGAACCAGGTCCAGGCCGCCTGGGCGATCCCCTCGGTGAGGCTCTCGGCGTACCAGGAGCCGCCCGCCGGGTCGACGACGCGGGCGAGGCTCGACTCCTCCAGCAGCAGCGTCTGGGTGTTGCGGGCGATGCGGCGGGCGAAGCCGTCCGGCAGGCCGAGGCGGGCGTCGAACGGCTGGACGGTGACCGCGTCCGCGCCGCCGACCCCGGCGGCGAACGCCGCGACGGTGGTGCGCAGCATGTTCACCCACGGGTCGCGCCGGGTCATCATCGCCGACGAGGTGACCGCGTGGACGCGCGCGGCGGCGCCCTCGGCGGCGCCGCTGACCTCCGCGACCCGCGCCCACAGGCGGCGCGCCGCGCGGAGCTTGGCGATCGAGGCGAACTGGTCGGCGTTGACGGCGAGGCGGAACTCGATCTGCCCGAACGCCTCGTCCACGCTCAGCCCGGCGCCGGTCAGGGCGCGCAGGTACGCGACGCCGGCCGCCACGGCGGCGCCGAGCTCCTCGGCGTCACCGCCGCCCGCGTCGTGGTACGGGGTCCCGTCGGCGACGACCGCGCGCAGCTTCGGGAAGTCGCGGACGCAGCGCGCGGCGAGCCCGGCGGCCTCGTCCAGCGATCCGGCCGTCCCGGTGCGCGCCGCGAGGCCGAGCGGGTCGGCGCCGAGGTTGCCGGCGGCTTCGGCCGCGTTCCCCCGCTCGGTGACCAGCGACAGGAACGCCTCCGCGGCCTCGCCCGCCGCCGCGCCCGCGTCCAGCACGACGGGCGCCAGGTCGAGCAGGACGCCCCGCAGCGCCTCGGGGAGCGCGGACACGGGCATGCCGCCTTCGCCGAGCCGCAGCCAGAGCGAGGTGGCGCCGTTCTCCAGGTCGGCGAGCACCGCGTCCCGGACGACGGCCGGGTCGGGGTGGGCGTGCAGCTGCCGGACGTCCCATCCCGCGATGCCCTCCCCGTCGGGGCGCACCTCGCGCACGTAGGGCGCCAGTCCGGGACGTCCCGGCGGCGCGTCGTCGCGCGTGTAGAGCGCGGCGATCGGCACTCCGTCGTACGACTCGCGGGTCAGCAGACCCTCGATCTCGTCGAGGGGGGTGTCCTCGCCCGCCGCGCCGGACTTGCGCAGCACCCCCTTCACCATCTCCCGCCACCGGTCGCGGTCGGCCGTGGGGAAGGCGGCGGCCAGTTCGAGTTCCTCAGGCGGCACCGTCATGCCTGGATCGTAGGCGAGCGGCCGAATCCGGCTCGAAACCGGGTCCCGCTGACCAGTACGCGGGACCGGGGCGCGGCCGGAGTCCCCGCGCGCCCGGGCCGGCGGTGCCCGCCGCCCGCCCCGGCGATCTCCGGGTACCCCGAAAGGCCCTGTGGCGAGGGGCGTTGCTAGAGTTCGGCGTCGTAGACCCCAACCCCCGAACCATGCAGAGGGAAGACGAACGCATGTCGACTGGCAGCCACGCCGGGCGCCCCAGGTCCTGGGTCGCCGTGGCCATCATCTTCGTCGGTTTCGCCATCGGCGGCGTCGGCATCACCCTGGGCCCCGACTGGGTCGTGTTCGGGGTCGGCGCCGCGGTGACCGTGATCGGCGGCATCATCGCGCTGGCCGTCGACATCATGACCGACGTCGTCGTCGACGAGCCCCGGCAGTAGCGGTGTTCGGCCGGCCGCCCATCGAGGAGCGGATCGCCGCGCGGCAGCGCGAACGCGGTCCGCTCAAGCCGGGGTCCGTCTTCCCGCACGGCCCCGCCAAGATGCTGTTCTTCTTCGGCATCGGCGTGGTCGTCGTCACGCACCTCATCGCGCTGTCGATGTACTTCGTGGACCCCGGCCCCTGACGGCGCCGGGAGCCCGTGCGGCATGCGCCGGGGCCCGTCTCAGCGGCCGCGATCCGAGCCGTTGGGCGGGCCCTTCCGCTTGTCGCCGAGGTAGAACAGCCCGACCATGAGGAACACCGCGACGGCGGCCAGGATGACGAGCACGCCGATCGGAGTCGACCCGTACACCGGACCTCACCTCCCCTTCCCTCGCTGCGCCTGACCGCACCATGCCCGCTCAGCGCCGGGTCAAAATAGGGCCAAGAGTCCCTTTTCCCCCTATTCCGGACCGTCCGGCAGGTGCGGACGCCGCGGCGGCGACGTACTTTCGAGGGGACCGTGGCCGCCTGCGTCGCCCCCGAGCCCGAGGTGGTGGGATGGCCCTGCGATTCGGAATCGAGGAAGAGTACTTCGTCGTCGATCCCGTCTCCCGTGAGGTCGCCCCGCGCGCCCCGGCGGTGGTGCGCCGGGCGGAGCCGGCGCTCGGCGAGCGCACCTCCACGGAACTGGTCGCCTACCTCGCCGAGGCCAAGACCTCGCCGTGCGACGACCTGGACAAGCTGGACGAGCAGATCCGCTCGATGCGGGCGGTGATGGCCGCCGCCGCGGCGGCCGAGGGCGTCCGGCTCGCCGCGACCGGGACGCCCGTGCTGGGCGACCTCGTGCCCGCCCCCATCGGCCGCGGCGCCCGCTACGCCGAGAGCCTCGCCGTCTACCGGGGCCTGGACGACGAGCAGAGCATCTGCTCGTGCCACGTCCACGTCGAGATGCCGGACCGCGAGCGCGCCGTCCAGGTCAGCAACCACCTGCGCCCCTGGCTGCCGACGCTGCTGGCCCTCACGGCGAACTCCCCCTACTGGGCCGGGCGCGACACCGGCCACGCCTGCTGGCGGGCGCTGGCCTGGGCGCGGTGGCCGGTGGCGGGACCGCCGCCCTACCTCGCGTCCGCCGGCCACTACGACGACCTCGTCGGGACGCTGCTGGAGTGCGGCGCCCTGATGGACACCGGGACCATCTTCTGGGACGTCCGGCCGTCGGCGCGGCTGCCCACGCTCGAGGTGCGGCTCGCGGACGTCGCCTCGACCGCCGACGAGGCGGCGGTGTTCGCCGCGCTGGTCCGGGCGCTGGTCCAGGTGTCGTCCGACGCGGTGGACGCCGGCGAGCGGGCTCCCGACCCGCCCCAGGAGATGCTGCGCGCGGCCTACTGGCTGGCGGCGCGGCACGGGCTCGCCGGGCGGGGCGTGGACGTGCGCACGGGCCGCCCCGCGGACTTCGGCGCGCTGGCCGGCGACCTGCTGGCGCACGTGCTGCCCGCGCTGCGCTCCGCCGGGGACCTCGACGCCGTCGCCCGCGGCCTCCGGCGCCTCGCCGCGGACGGGACCGGCGCGGAACGGCAGCGCCGCGCGTACCGCAGGCGCGGCCGGCTGACCGACGTGGTCGACGCCGTCCTGCTGC
This sequence comes from Actinomadura sp. NPDC000600, assembly GCF_040492135.1. Taxonomy (NCBI): domain Bacteria; kingdom Bacillati; phylum Actinomycetota; class Actinomycetes; order Streptosporangiales; family Thermomonosporaceae; genus Actinomadura; species Actinomadura sp. NPDC000600. The sequence continues at coordinate 117,038 of NZ_JBEUPD010000013.1, read as the reverse complement.
GCGACCGCTGACCCCGTCCCGCAGAGCGGGCGGTGACGGCCCCGAACGCGATTGGTCCGGAATTCGTCTGTTTTCGAGGTCCACTTCGCGGGTACCGCCGATTCGGACCAAGGATTCGGCTGACCTCGGGGGACGTCCGCATGACCCTGCTCGCACGGCTTCCCGCCAGCGCGTACCCTCGATCGGATGCACGCGACGGCAGGACCATACGGAGCGACCCCGCGATGAGGCTCGGGCCCGGCAGGACGGGCGCGCCCCGCGCGGACGCCTTCGTCCACCAGGCGCTCTTCTACCACGGCGACGAGGAGTACCTCGCGGGCACCCTGCCGTTCATCCGCGCCGGGCTCGGAGCGGGCGAGCCGGTGGCCGTGGCGGTGCCGGGCGACCGCCTGGCCCTGCTCCGCGGCTCTCTCGGCCTCGCCGCCGCGAAGGTGACCTGGCTCGACATGGCGACGGCGGGCCGCAACCCCGGGCGCATCATCCCGGGCGTGCTGCGGCGCTTCGCCGACCGGCACGCCGGAGGCCGGGCGCGGATCATCGGCGAGCCGGTCTGGCCCGGCCGCTCGGCGACCGAGTACCCCGCCTGCGCGCAGCACGAGGCCCTGATCAACCTGGCCTTCGCGGGGCGCGAGGCGAGCATCCTGTGCCCCTACGACACGGCGCGGCTGGCCCCGGTGGCGGTCGCCGACGCCCGCGCCACCCACCCGGTCGTGATCGACCGGCACGGCGAGCACCCGAGCGGCGACTACGCGCCGCACCGCGTCATCAGCGACTACAACCTCCCGCTGCCCGAGCCGGCCGAGGCGGTCGCGATGAGCTTCGACCTCGACGCGCTCCCCGTGGTCCGCGAGTTCGCCTGCTACTGGGGCGAGCGGTTCGGCCTCGGCGCCGCCGCCGTCGGCGACCTCGAGCTCGCGGTGAACGAGCTGGCCGCCAACTCGTGCCTGCACGGCGGCGGCGAGGGCACCGCGCGGCTCTGGACGGAGGACGGGCACGTCGTCTGCGAGGTCCGGGACGCCGGGAACATCAGGGATCCGCTCGCCGGGCGCCGCCCGGCGGACATGAGCCCGCACGGCGGCCGGGGCATCCTCATGGTCAACCACCTCGCCGACCTCGTCCGCGTCCACACCGGGCCGGACGGCACCGCGATCCGCGTCTACATGCGCCCCTGAGCCCGGCTCAGCCGACGGCCCGGCCGATCCCGGCCAGCGCCTCGGCCAGCAGCGCCTCCCGCCCGGTGGACGCCGCGTACTCGGCCAGCGTCGCGGCGAGGTTCAGCGCCAGGGCGCGCGCGGCGGCCTCCTGGTCCACCGGGACCGGCCCGTACTCCGCCAGGAGCGCCTCCCGTGCGGCGCCCGCGAACCCCGCGTAGGCCAGCGACAGGTCCACGGCGGGGGCGGCGAGGCAGACGTCGCCCCAGTCGATCACTCCTGCCGCGTGCCCGTCCGGGGTGAGCAGGAGATGCCGGACGTGCAGGTCGCCGTGGACGACCACCGGGTCGCCGCCCGGTGCGCCCCAGCTTTCGGCCGCGGCCAGGAACTCCCCGACGGCCGGATCGCGCTTCCACAGCCCGCGGGCGGCGAGGGCGTCGAGGCGGTCGTACGTCCGCGACGCGCGCTCGGCGGGGTCGGCGCGCCCCATCGGATCGAGGGGCAGCCCCTCCCCCGCCTCGCGGGCCAGGGCCGGGTCGTGCAGGGTCCGCAGGAAGGCCCCGGTCTCGGCGGCGAGGACGACCCGCCGCTCGTCCGGCGGCCGGACGTCGGCGAGCTCGCGGCCCGGGATCCGCCGCCCGCCCCAGAACGGCCAGGGGAAGTCGTCCGACGGCTCCCCGACGAAGCGCGGCACGGGCACCGGCAGCGGCAGCCGCCGGGCGAGGACGGGCAGCACCGCGATCTCGCGCTCGACCCCGGCGATCGCCATCTGCCGGCGCGGGAAGCGGAACACCCAGTCCCCGCCGACGAGGAAGACGGTGTTGTCCCAGCCGGCGGCGAGGCCCTCCACCGGGGCGCCGCGGAGCTCAGGGAACCTCCGCCCGATCAGGGCGCCCGCCAGTCCGGCCGTGACCTCGCGCTCGGGAGCCCACTCCGGAGTCGTCACGCGGAGCAACGCTACCCCTGCCGGCCAGCCGGACGGCGGCGACGACGAGGGCGCAGCCGGCGATCTGCGCGGCGCCGGGCCGCTCGCCCAGGACCACCGCGCCGAGGGCGACCGCCAGCACCGGCTGGAGGAGCAGGAGGGTCCCGGCGACGTCGGCGCCGAGCCGGGGAAGCGCCGCGCCGATGAGCACCCAGCCGCACACCTGCCCCGTCATGGCCAGCGCGGCGAGCCAGCCGAGCGCGGGCCAGCCCGGCGCGGGGTCGACGCCCTGCCACGGCCCGCCGACCGCGAGCGCGGCCGCTCCCGCGCCGAGCGTCGACAGCAGGACGGGCTGCGCCCGGTGCTCCTGGCCGCGCCCGGCGACGCGGGTGAGGAAGAGGTAGCCGCCGTAGGCCAGCCCGGCGCCCAACCCGAACAGCGATCCGAGGACCGGGTCCGTCCCTCCCGTGCCGTGCCCCGCGAGACCGCCGGCCAGCGCGACGCCGGTCAGCATCACCGGCACGGCCGGGGCGAAGGCGCGCGAGGGCCGCTCCCCGAACACCGCGAGCGCCAGCAGCGGCACCACGACGACCTGCACGTTCACCAGGACCGTCGCGATCCCCGCGCCGACGCCGTCGATCGACGCGCCCCACAGCACGAAGTCGGCGCCGAGCAGCACTCCCGCGAGCACGTCGACGCCGCCCCGGCGCCGCGGCCCCGCCCGGCGCCGCTCGCGGAGTGCGAGCGGCGCCAGCACCGGCAGCGCGAGCGCGCACCGGAAGAACCCCGCCGTGCCGGACGAGACGCCGGACAGCCGGAACAGGATCGCCGACAACGAGATGAACGCGGCTCCGGCGATCACGAGCAGCCGCGGATCGGTCCTTCGCACGCCCCCACGCTGCCGTCACTCGATCAGTTAGCACAAGCGAATGTTCGTAAGCGAAGATCGGTAGCATCGCTACCGTGACGATGAACCTGGAGCGGCTGCGCGCCCTGCACGCGGTGTCCGTGCACGGCTCGATCGCGGCCGCCGCGGAGGCCATGCACGTGACGCCCTCGGGGGTGTCGCAGCAGCTCGCCAAGCTGGAGCGCGAGACGGGCCACCGCCTGCTCGAACCGCGGGGGCGGGGCGTCCGGCTCACCCGGGCCGGGCACGTCCTGGCAGGGCACGCCGAGCGCGTCATGGCCCAGCTGGCGGCCGCCGCGGCCGAGCTCGACGGGCTGCGCGAGGCCGTCGTCGGGCCGCTGCGGCTCGGCTCGTTCGTGACGGCGGCGCGCTCGGTGCTGCCCGCCGCGCTCACCGCGCTGCGCGAGCGGCATCCCGGCATCGCCCCGACCCTGCTGGAGGGGGAGAGCGAGCACATCCTGCCCGCCCTCGCGCGCGGCGACATCGACGTCGCGGTCGTCGAGAGCTGGGACACCTTCGTCACGCCGTTCCCCGCGTCGGTGTCCAACGTCCTGCTGGCGTCCGACGTCATCGACGTGGCACTCCCGGCGGGCCACCCGCTGGCCCGGCGCCGCGCGGTCGGCCTGGACGAGCTGGGCGGGACGCGCTGGGCCGCGTGGACGGCGGGCGGGACCTGCGAGCGGCAGCTCGTCCAGACGCTGCGCGAGCACAACGTGGAGCCCGACATCGCCTGCAACGTCGCCGACTACCCCACCCAGCTGGCCTTCGTCTCCGCCGGCCTCGCCGCCGCGCTCGTCCCCCGGCTCGGCCGCGACCCCGTCCCGGACGGGGTCCGCATCGTCGCGACCCGGCCCGCCGTCCGCCGCAAGGTCCTCGCGGCGTGGCGGACCGGGTCGGACCGCCCGGCGGTCCGGGCGTGCGTGGAGGCGCTGCGGACGGTCGCCGAGCGGCTGCCGGACGGGCGGGCGGCCTCATGAGCGGGCGCGCCGCCCGCCGACCCGGCCGCGGGGCTTGAACACCGAGAGGGCGGTGGCGGTGAGCAGCATGACGACCTGGCAGGAGACGACCGCCACCTGCCACCACTGCCGTCCGGCGGACGGGTCCGCCCCGCCCGCGGCGGCGTCCGCCATGGCCTCGGGCGTGAACAGCAGCATCCCGGCGAGGATCACCGCGATCAGCAGCACCAGCTTGGCCAGCACCCAGTAGTGCCGTGCCAGGCCCCAGGCGCTGCCGGTGGCGAGCGCGACGCCGGTGGCGAGGGAGGTGAGGCTGAGCGGGATGCCTCCCCCGAACACCAGCACGCTCATCAGGCGGTAGGCGGAATGGGCGAGCGTCCCGTCCGAGGTCAGCGTCGCGGTCAGGTTCAGCAGCACGAGGCCCCACACCTCCCCCAGCAGCGCGACGGAGGCGACCACGTGCACGACGGTGACGGTCTTGCGGACCGGCGGCCCCGGCCGCCACAGCTGCCCCGCGGCCGCCGGCCGCGACTGGACGGTGGACATTGAACGCTCCCGGCTCTCTCGACGACGCACCGATCGTGCGACGGCGGCACCGGCGCCGTCGTCGGCCGCCCGGAGGCTTCCCCGCTGCCCCGCGCGGAGCATCCGCGGGCGGGCGCCTGCTCCCCGCGTGGTAGCCCGCCCCGCGCGGCGGCTCGCCTCCGCGCGAAGGCAGGCCGAGACTTGACCCGGCCATCAGGTGGAGGGGACGGCCGGCGGGAATGATGCCCTGCGCCCGGTCTTCCGATCGCTAATGGGGAACGATGCGTCTTCTAGCCCGCGCTCACCAGATGCCCGTCCGGCTGGCCGTCGGCGCGTTCGTCCTGAACTCCGGCCTGTCGAAGCTCCAGGACCTGGAGGGGGCCGCCGAACAGACCCACGGGACGGCGAAGACCGCCTACCCGTTCCTGGAGTCGAAGGACCCGAAGGACTTCACCCGCATGCTCGGCAGGGCGGAGGTCGCACTCGGCACCGCGCTGCTGGTCCCGCTCGTGCCCTCCCTGCTCGCGGGGGCCGCGCTCACTGCTTTCTCCTCTGGGCTGGCCGGCCTGTACCTGCGGCTGCCCGGCATGCGGCAGGGGCGCGGGCTGCGCCCCTCCCCGCAGGGCATCCCGCTCGCGAAGGACACCTGGCTGGTCGGGATCGGCGTCTCGCTCGTCCTGGACGACCTGGCGGCGGCGCGGGCGGAGCACTGCGCCCGCGCGTGACGCCTCCTTGACGCGGGGCCGCGCGCCGGTGAGGATCAGCGCGTCCCCGAGGAGGCCGCGCATGACGACCGAGCCCCGCCCGTCACCCGCCGTCCGCACGGCGGCCGACGCCGACGCCGACACGCTCGCGGCCGTCCTCGGACGCGCCTTCGACGACGACCCGGTCTGGCGCTGGCTCCTGCCGGACGACGCCACCCGCGTACGGCGGATGACCGCGCTGTTCGGGATCCTGCTGCGCCGGGTGCACCTCCCCCACGGCGCCACCGAGGCCGCCGGGCGCGGGAACGCGCCGGAGGCCGCCGCGCTGTGGGACCCGCCCGGTCGGTGGAGCGTGCCCCTGCGGCTGCAGGCGGCCCACACGGTGCCGCTGCTGCGCATCCTCGGCGCGCGGACGCCCGCCACCCTCCGCACGCTCGGCGCCATGGAGAAGCACCACCCGCCCGAGCCGCACTGGTACCTGGCGGTGCTCGGCACCGATCCCCCGGCGCAGGGCAACGGCCTCGGCGCCGCCCTGCTGCGCTCGCGGCTCGACCGCTGCGACGCCGAGGGCCTGCCCGCCTACCTGGAGTCCTCGAAGGAGCTGAACGTCCCCTACTACGAGCGGTTCGGCTTCCGGGTGACGCGCGAGCTGCCGCTGCCGGGCAAGGGGTGCCCGCCGGTCTGGCTCATGTGGCGCGACCCCGAGCGCTGACCCCGGGGGCTCTCCACCGCGGCCCGGCATCTCCGGTTAAGTGGTTGTCATGGCCAGAAAAGGCCAATTGTCAGGAATGTCCATGCGGCGAGAAAGGCCCGCCCCGCGGCAGTCCGCCGCAGACCCCGCGCGGGCGCGCGCCAAACCCGGTTGGCCCGATGCGGCCACGCGCGCGGCGGGTTTCGGCCCGACCACCGGACGCGGCGGCCCCGGACCCGGCCCGCGGGCCTACCGTCGCAAGTGAGCCATTGCACCGACCCCCTCTGGTGAAGGCGACAGGTGAAGCACCATGCCCATGGTCCGCGCGAGGGCGCCGGAGACGCCGCTCGCCCTGCACAGGCCGGGTCCGGCACGCGTGCACGACTACCTCCTCGGCGGCAAGGACAACTACGCGTCCGACCGGGACCTCGCGCAGCGGATCCTGCGGGTCCTGCCGCAGGCCGCGGGCGCCGCCCGCGCCGCCCGCGCCTTCCTCGCGGACTCCGTGGCGCTGCTCGCCGGACGCGGCGTGCGGCAGTTCGTCGACCTGGGCTGCGGCCTGCCGAAGGCCGACAACGTGCACCAGATGGCGGCGCGCCGCACCGGCGGCACCCGCGTCGTCTACGTCGACCACGACCCGCTCGTCATCGCGCACGCCCGCGCCCTGCTCATCGACGGCGGGAACCTCGCGGCGCTGCCGGCCGACATCCGCGACCCCGGCGCGATCATGGACAGCCCCGAGGTCCGGCGGCTGATCGACCCCGCCGAGCCGGTCGCGCTGGTGTTCTCCAGCGTCCTGCACTTCGTCCCCGGCGCGAAGGACATCGTCGCCGGGCTCGCGGCGGCGACCGCGCCCGGCAGCGCGCTGGTCGTCTCGCACGCCACGGCCGACTTCGCCCCCGGCGCGGTCGGCGAGGCCGCGCGGCTCTACCGCGAGGCGACCTCCCTCCCGGTGCGTCCGCGGGGCGGCGCCGAGGTCGCGCGGCTCCTCGGGCCGTTCCGCCCGCTGCCGCCCGGAGTGACGCCGCTCGCCGCCGACGGGCCCGCGAGCGAACCGGTCATGTACGGCGCCGTCGGCATCCGCTGAGCGCGGTTGTGGGGTTGCTCACACCCATTCGGTCCGCCGTCCGGCCCGGCGGCCGCCTCCGGTTCGCCGCGGCCGCCCTGCTCCCGACGCTCCTCCGGCGTCCGGACGCCGTGACGCTGTGTCAGCGAGAGGAACCGCGATTCAGAGAAATCTCATTTGCCCGTTAGAAACGGTAACGGTTCGGCCCCTATCGTGGCCCGGATGCCGACGAACATCCTCACCCCTCCGGACAAGACGATCGGCGCTCCCCCGGCGCGGGCGCCCCGCATGGGCTGGCTGGACGCGCTGCGCGGCCTCGCCGCACTGGTGGTGGTGTTCGAGCATTCCCTGGACGTGCTGCTGCCCGAGGTCCGCCGGGCCACCGGGCCGTGGTTCGACTTCGGCCGGTACGGGGTGTTCGTGTTCTTCCTCGTCAGCGGCTACGTGGTGCCGTTCTCGCTGGAGCGGCGCGGCAGCGTCCGGCAGTTCTGGGCCGGGCGGTTCTTCCGGCTGTATCCGGCATGGGGCGTGGCGGTGGCGCTCGCGCTGGTGCTCGGGGCGGCCGGCCTCTCCTACGGGCTGCCCGCGCCGATCGGCGACCGGCCCTGGGCGTCCGCGCTGGCGCACCTGACGATGCTGCAGGACCTGCTGGGCGTGCCGAACGTCGTCAACGTCTTCTGGACGCTGTCCTACGAGATGGTCTTCTACCTCCTCGTGACGGCGATGTTCGTCGCCGGCGTGCACCGCGCCAGCGCCCGGGTGGCCCTCGGCTTCGGGGTGGGCGCGGCGATCCTGGGGGTCGCGCTGCCGTCCGGGCTGCTGGCCTCCCGATGGCCGGGCGGGACGGTCCTGGCCGCCGCGCTCCTGCTCGCCGGCGGGCTGGCCGCCATGGTCAGCCGGAACCGCGGGCTGCGGCGGGCGGGCGTCGCCGTGGTGGCCGCGCTGGCCCTCGTCCTCCTGGTGCTGAACAGCCGCATCGGCGCCATCGAGAGCCTGTGCATCATCGCCACCATGTTCGCCGGGACCGCGATCCGCGGCATCCAGGACGGGCGCCTCCGGCCCGGCCGCGCCGCCGCGATGGTGGCGATCGTCCCCGTCCTGACGCTGGCGGCGGGCATGCGCGCGCCGACCAGCTGGGCCCTGCACGCCAACCCGAACCCCCTCGGCCTGGACTGGTCCATCGCCGTGGGCGCCGCGTGGCTGACGTTCCTGGCCGGCCTCGCCCTGCGGAACCTCGCCATGCCGCGGGTCCTCGTGTGGCTCGGCCTCGTCAGCTACTCGGTCTACCTGCTGCACCCGCTGGTCATCCAGGCGGTCTGGCACGCCGCCGGACGCGAGACCTGGGGCCTGTCGGCGCCGGTCCGGGCGGCGTGGGGCGTGGTGCTGCTGGCGACCGTCCTCACCTCGGCGGCGCTGGCCCACCGCTACGTCGAGCGCCCCGCCCAGGACCTCGGACGCCGCCTGACGGCGCGGCGGCGCTCCCCCGCCCCCGCCCCCGCCCCGGCGCCGCAGCCGGCCACGTCCTGACCGCCGGCCCTGACCGCCCGGTCGGGGGCGGCACGGGTGATGACAGGGTGCGCTTTCTTGCCTAGGGTGATTCGCCCGAGCCCACCCCGCCGATCGGACAACGGATGACAGAAGGGCCGATGCCCGCCGAGCTGCCCGACGTGCTGCGGCAGCACCTCCAGGCCGCCGTGGACGAGATGGAGCGGGAGATCCGCGACCAGGTCCCCGAGTACGCCGGCGCCGACGGGGGCGAGTACGCCCGGAGGGTGGAGCGGACGGTCAGCGACACCGTCGCGTTCTTCGTGGACTCCGTCGACCACCCGACCGCGGACGCGCGGAAGATCACCGAGATGTACATGCGGCTCGGCGAGGAGGAGGCGCGGCAGGGCCGGAGCCTGGCGGCGCTGCAGAACGCGATGCGCGTGAGCAGCCAGGTCGCCTGCCGCCGGTTCATCAAGGACGCCTACCGGCTCGGCTGGTCGCGCGAGACGCTGGGCCGGCTGACCGACTCGCTGTTCATGCTGCTGGCGCGGGTCGCCGACGCCGCCGCACAGGGCTACGCCCGCGAGCAGGGGCAGCTGGCGACCGAGCGGGAGCGCCGCCGCGACCGGCTCCGCGACCTGCTGGTCGCCGAACCGCCGCCCGGGCACGAGGCGATCGCCGACCTGGCGGTAGCGGCCCGGTGGGAGCTGCCGAAGAGCATCGCGCTCGTGGCGCTGCCCTCGGGGGCGCCCGCCGGGGCCCGGATCCTGCCGCCCGCCGTGCTCGCCGACTGGGAGGCGCCCGTCCCCTTCCTCGTGGTGCCCGACCCGGAGGGCCCCGGCCAGGACCGGCTGTGGCCGGCACTGCGCAGGCTCGGCACGGCGGCGGTCGGCCCGACCGTCCCGGTCGGGCAGGGCGCGGTCTCGCTGCGCTGGGCCCGGCACGCCCTGACGCTGGCGGAGCGGGGCCTGCTTCCGGCCGGCGGCCCCGTCCGGTGCGTGGACCACATCGCGTCGCTGGCCACCCTCACGGCGGACGAGCTCGTCGGCGCGACCGCCGGAGCCGTGCTCGGGCCGCTGCTGGAGCTGCCGCCCGCGCGCCGGCAGCCGCTCGCCGAGACGCTGCTGACCTACCTGCAGTGCGGCGACAACGCGGTGATCGCCGCCGAGCGGCTGCACATCCACGAGCAGACCGTCCGGTACCGGCTGCGCCGCATCACCGAGCTGACCGGCGGCCGGTTCACCGAGCCGGACGGCCGCCTCGACCTCATGCTGCTGCTGAGCTGGCTGGTGCGGACGGGCCGCGCCGAGCGGACGGCGTGACCGGCGGTCAGCGGGCGGCCAGGCGGTGCCCGAGGAACGCCAGTTGGGGGCGGAGCCGCCGCCGCCAGTACGCCGCGTCGTGGCAGCCGCCCTCCAGCCCGCCCTCGGGCCGGACCCGCTCGCGGAACTCGCGCACCCGGTCGGCGAACGGGTCGCTCGTCCCGCAGTCGACGCGCAGCGGAACGCCCTTCAGCTCGTCCAGCGCGCGGAAGACGTCGTTGCGGTCGTAGTCGGCGGCTCCGTCGAACGAGCGGCGGTTGGCGGCGATCGCGTCCTCGTAGGAGCCGAACAGGGCCGGGGACGCGGCGACCACGGCGGCCGTGCGCGCGGGGCCGAGGCGGCGGGCCAGCAGGAGGGCGCCGTAGCCGCCCATCGACCAGCCGATGGCGCCGACGCGGTCGGTCCAGGCGCCGCGCTCGCGCAGCCGCGGCAGCAGCTCGTCCACGACCATGCCGAGGGGGTCGTCGCCGCCGGCGCGGGGGTGCCAGTAGGTGTCGCGCCCGCCGTCGACGCTCACCAGGGCGAACGGGGGGACCCCGCCGCGCGCGACGGCGTCGGGCAGGTAGTGGTCCAGTGCCAGGTTCCGCACGAGGGACGAGCCGGTCTCACCGGTGCCGTGCAGCGCGACGACCACCGGCAGGCCGCGCAGCGGCCGGTTCGCGGCGGGCGGGACGATGGTCGCGGTGACGGTCGTGCCGCGGCGGGCGGAGCGCCACGTCACCGGTTCGACTTCGACGGACGCGGCGGGCGGCGCGGGCGCGTCGCCGCACCTGCCGAGCGCGCGGTCGAGCCGGACCTTTCCGGGAAGGACCTCGTTCTCCACCAGCGCGTAGGCGGTGCCGCCCGTGGCCGCGACGGCGCCGATGCCGCCGAGCCCGCCGAGGACGAGGGCGCGTCGGGTGATCAAGGGATGTCCTTTCAGGAGGGTTCGGGCACCGTATCGCCCTCCCGCGCCGCGTGCGCGGACCGCGACAGCAGCGCGACGCCTCCGGTGAGCAGGAGCACGCTGCACGACAGGGCCGTGAACGCGGCGGCCGTCCGGGGCGGCAGCGTCTGGAAGGCGAAGGCGGCCACCAGGTAGGAGGCGATGGGGTTCGTCATCGTCATCGCGGTCATCGCGGCGGGCAGCGACCCGGCCGCGAACGCCCGCTGCTCGAGGACCAGGCCGAGCAGCGTGCTGCCCGCCAGCGCGTAGCCGGGCCAGTCCACCGCGGTGGCCGCGACGCCGCGATCGACCAGGTCGGCGGTGGTGAGCTTGATCAGCACGGCGGTCGCCGCGAAGCACAGGCCGGCGCAGACGCCGAGCAGCGCGGCCCGCACCGGGCCCTTGCGCAGCCACGCCGCCCGGGACAGCAGGAGGACGACGGGCGCGGCGACGAGCCCGGCGAGGAGGATCCGCGGCCTGGAGGGCTCGCCCTGGGGCGGGATCGCGCCCGGCACCGTGAACAGGACGGCGAGGCCCGCGGACACCGCGATGCCGCCGAGCAGGTCCAGCCGCGCGGGGCGGCGCCCCGTGCCGATCGTGCCGAGCGCGATCGTGAAGACCAGCTGGGTGACCAGCAGCGGCTGGACGACGGCGGTCGACCCGAAGTGCAGCGCGACGGCCTGCGCGCAGAACCCGGCGAGGTTGACCCCCCACCCGGTCAGCCACACCGGGTCGCGGACCAGCCGGCGGATCAGCCCGTGGGCGGCGGACGCGTCCGATCCGCCGTGCACCGCCCGCCTCGCGGCGCGGTACTGCAGCGCCGCCGCGGCGGCGAACAGCAGCGCCGCGAGCAGGCTGAAGCCGATCGCCCAGGCCATCAGGCCGTCCCGCTCTGCGCGCCGCTGCCGGCGCCCGCCGCCTCCACGGCCGCGGCCAGCCGCGCGAACGCCCGCTCCAGTCCGTCCGGCAGCCGCGCCGACTCGGGCAGGATCCCGGGCTCGCCGGTGACCGAGACGTGCAGCGCCCCGTTCCAGCTCAGCGCGCCCACGGCGAACGGCACCCCGTCGGCGAGCGGCAGGATCGGGTGGACGTCCCCGAGCGGCGCGCCCGCGAGCGACATCGGCAGCGGCGGTCCCGGCATGTTGGACACGATGCCGCCGAAGAAGCGGGCGCGGTAGGTCCGGCGGGCCGCGCGGGCGTGCAGCGGCGGCGGCAGCGCGCCCATCAGGCGCATCGCGGCGGTGCTCGCGGGCGCCCGGCCGGATCTGCGGCGCCGTTCGGCCGCCGCGTGCACGGCCGCGAGGCGGTCGCGGGCGGGCATCGGCCCGACCGGGACGTCCAGCCGCAGCGCGGCGGTCAGGTTGCCGGGCACGGCCGTTCGGCCCCGGCCGGGCGGCGCGGGCACGCGCAGGGTCATCGGCACGGCGGCGCGCAGGGGGCGGCCGCCGGGCCGCTCGCCGCGCCCGTCCAGCACGTCCGCGAAGGTCTCGCCGACGAGCGCGAGGAGCACGTCGGTGACCCGGACGCCGGCCGCGCGGGCGACGTCCCGGACGCGGTCGAGCGGCAGCGAGGCGGTGCCGAAGACGCGCTCGGGGCCGAGGGCGCCGGTGACGGACACGGTCGGGGCGGTCCCGTCGAGGCCGAGCAGGACCAGCCCCGGCAGGACGGTGGCGGCGCGCGCGAGCCCCCGGGGGCCGCGCTCCGGCACCGCCTCCGGGAGGCGGGGTTCGAGGATGCCGCGCAGGATGTCGACGACGCCGATCCCGTCCGCGACGGCGTGGTGGAACAGCACCACGACGGCGTCCCGGCCGCCGGGTCCGCCGCGGACGAGCCAGAACCGCCACAGCGGCAGGTCGCGGTCGAGGGGCTCGGCGATCAGCCGGGCGACGAGGCCGTTCAGGGCGGCGCGCCCGCCGGGCGGCGGGAGGTCCACCTCCTGGACGTGCCGGCCCAGGTCGACGGCGCCGGCCTCCACCCAGCGCGGACGCCGCAGGACGCCGCCGGACCGCACCCGCTGGGTGAGGCGCGGCAGATGGGGCAGCCGCTCGCGCATCAGCGCGCGCACCCGCTCGGCCGAGGGGCCCGGGCCGTCGAACTCGGCGACGCCGCCCACGACCTGCGGGACGTTCTCGCTCTCGACGTACAGGAAGAAGGAGTCGGCGGCGGCGATCCGCTGCCGCGTCCCGGGGGCCCGCCCGGTGCCGGCGTCCGGCGGGCGGCGCGCGCCCGCGAGGCCGGCGCGCAGCCGCTCCGCGCCGGCGGCGGCCGGGATGAGCAGGAGCCCGCCGGGGATGTCCACGACGTAGTGCGCGGCGGTGGAGACGATCACCAGTCCGGTCACGACCAGGTGCAGCGCGCAGAGCCAGGTGAGGACGGCGCCGCACCGGGCCCGCAGCGCGGCGGCCCCGATCCAGGCGACCCAGCCGATGTGCAGGCTCGGCATCGCCGCGTAGGGGTTCGCCCCCGCGGACACCATCTCGGTGCCCCAGGTGGCGGGCGGGTGGTGCGTCGCGATGACGTCGGTGTAGCCCTCGCCCGGCAGCAGCCGCGGCGGGGTCGTGGGCCACAGCGCGAAGCAGCAGATCGCGATCAGCGTCACCCAGATCAGCGTGTTGCGCGCCCACGCGTACGCCGGGTCCCGCCTCCACCACAGGTAGGCGAGGAATCCGAAGGTGCCGATCACGTATGTCGTGGCGTACTCCCACGCGGCGACGGCCCCGAGCCGCCCGTGCCGGGCGAGCAGGTCGTTGAGCGCGCGTTCGGCGTCCAGGCGCGCCCAGCGCTCGAAGTCGAGCAGCGCGCGCCCGTGCGCGTCGCTGGCGGCGCGGTCCCCGCTGAACGCGTGTGTGAACACCAGGTACACCACCAGGACGGCCAGCGCGGCGGCGATCTCCCGCGCGGCCGACGCGGCCCGCCCCCCGTCCCGCTCGTCCCCCGTCCCGGACGCGACCGCCTCGCTCCGGACCACGACGCCCCTCCCGCCTCGCGCATCGCACCGCCCACCACAGATGATCCTGCCCACCGATGGACAAGACGACCATGACCCGGCCCGTTCTTCCCGCGTCCGCCCCCGCCCTCGGCCCCGCTCGCCGGATTTCGGGCCCCGCCCCCTCTTGACCCCGGCGGCAAACAGAACTAAAACAAAGAAAATCAAACTCAAACAGAAGGGAACCCACATGGAGCCGGGAGCGCGCGGCGCATGATCGTGACGGTGACGCTCAACCCCAGCCTCGACCGCACGATCGAGGTGGACGTGCTGACCCGCGGCGCGGTCATCCGGGCCCGGTCCGCACGGCTGGACCCGGGCGGCAAGGGCGTCAACGTGTCCCGCGCGCTGCTGGCCAACGGCGTCGGGTCCGCCGCCGTGGTCGCGGTGGGCGGCGCGGACGGCGACCAGCTGCGCCGGCTGCTGGAGACCGAGGGCCTGCGGGTGCACGCCGTCCGCGTCGGCGGGCGGACCCGGTCCAACGTCACGATCGTCGAGCCCGGCGGCGTCGTCACCAAGCTGAACGAGCCCGGCGGCCCCCTGTCGCCCGGGGAGCTGGACGAGGTCGGCGCCGCGGTGGCGGCCGCGGCCGGCTCCGCCAGCTGGATCGTCGGCTGCGGCAGCCTGCCGCCGGGCGTGCCGGACGGCACCTACGCGCGGATGTGCCGCCGGTTCGCGGCGGGCGGCGTCCGCGTCGCGGTCGACACCAGCGGCCCGGCGCTGCGCGCCGCCGTCGCCGCCGCGCCCGACCTGGTCAAACCGAACCGGGAGGAGCTCGCGGAGGCCGCGGGCGGCCCGGTCGACACCGTGGCCGACGCGGTCGAGGCGGCGGAGCAGTTGCGGGCGTGGGGGGCCCGCGCCGTCCTGGTCAGCCTGGGCCCGCAGGGCGCGGTGCTCGTCGACGGCGACGGCGTGCTCACCGGCGAGGCGCCCGTCGCCCGCCCGCGCAGCACCGTCGGCGCGGGCGACGCCCTGCTCGCCGGGTTCCTCGCCGCCGGAGCCCGGGGCCCCCGCGCCCTCGCCGAGGGCCTCGCCTGGGGCGCGGCCGCGGTGCGGATGCCGGCGAGCCGGATGCCCGGCGCGGACGACGTGCGGCGCGACATCGTCCGCATCCACGCGCGCCCCGACCTCGCCCGGCCCCTCCTCACCTGACGCCTCCTCCCCCCGCCCCCTACGAGCAGGACCCACCCCACCCTCGATCGACAGGAGGCCGAGATGGCCACCACCTACACCCCCGAGCCCGCCGGAAGCGGGCTCCGAGCGCACGTCCAGCGGCTCGGCGGCAAGATGGCCGGGATGGTGATGCCGAACATCGGCGCGTTCATCGCCTGGGGCCTGATCACCGCCCTGTTCATCCCGACCGGCTGGCTGCCGAACAAGGATCTCGGCGAGCTGGTCGACCCGATGATCAAGTTTTTGCTGCCACTGCTGATCGGCTACACCGGCGGCCGGATGGTGCACGGCCAGCGCGGCGCCGTCGTCGGCGCGGTCGCCACCGTCGGCATCATCGTCGGCGCCGACGTGCCGATGTTCCTCGGCGCGATGATCATCGGCCCGCTCGCCGCGTACCTGCTCAAGCTTTTCGACGGCCTCGTCCAGGACCGGGTCCGGGCCGGGTTCGAGATGCTGGTCGACAACTTCTCCGCCGGGATCATCGGCGGCGCCATGGCGGTCGCGGGCAACCGGGTCATCGGCCCGGTGATGAACACCTTCACCGAGTGGGCGGGCGACGGCGTCAGCCGGCTGGTCGACCACGACGTGCTCCCCCTCACCTCGCTGGTCATCGAGCCCGCGAAGGTGCTGTTCCTGAACAACGCCATCAACCACGGCGTGCTCAGCCCCCTCGGTGTGCAGCAGGCCGCCGAGCACGGCAAGTCCGTGCTGTTCATGCTGGAGTCCAACCCAGGCCCCGGCCTCGGCGTGCTGCTCGCCTACTGGTTCTTCGGGCCGCGGCGGCTGCGCCCCTCAGCCCCGGCGGCCATCATCATCCACTTCTTCGGCGGCATCCACGAGATCTACTTCCCCTACATCCTGATGAAGCCGCGGATGATCCTCGCCGCGATGGCGGGCGGTGTCACCGGTGTGTCGATCTTCGTCGCGACCGGCGCCGGGCTGGTCGCGGTGCCGTCGCCCGGCAGCATCTTCGCCTACCTCGCGGAGACGCCCCGCGGCGTCGGGACGTGGATCGGCGTCTACACCGGCCTGTTCGCCTCCGCCGCCGTCTCCTTCGGCGTCGGCGCCGCACTGCTCGGCTTCGGAAAGCTCGCCGAGCCGCGCACCGAGGGCGCGGACGGCGAGGATGCGGAGACCGCCCCGGACGCGGAGGCCGGCGAGGAGGCCGCGGACGCCAGGGAAACGACCGCCCACTGATGGAAGGCACACCCACGATGAACGGCAAGGACATCCGCAAGCTCGTCATCGCCTGCGACGCCGGGATGGGCAGCAGCGTCATGCTGGCCGGGCAGCTCCGCAAGGCGCTGAAGAAGAACGACGTGACGGTCGAGCACACGCCCGTCGACAGGATCCCCGCCGACGCCGACGTGGTCGTCTGCCACACCGGCCTCGCCGCCCGCGCCCGCCGCGGCGCCGGCGGCACCCCGGTGGTCGCGTTCGATGTCTATCTCGGCGACCCCGCCGTCGACCGGCTGGTCAAGGCGATCAAGGACGGCGGCGAGATCGGTGTCTGACGGCGCCGCCGGCCTGCTCGCTCCCGAGGCGATCCGGCTGGACGCGCGGGCCCGCGGCCGCGACCACGCCATCCGCGTCTGCGGGCAGGTACTCGTCGACACCGGCGCCGTCGAACCCGCCTACATCGACGCGATGCTGGAGAGAGAACGCTCGATCTCCACCTATCTCGGCGAAGGGGTCGCGATCCCGCACGGCACGTCCGTGGGCCGCGACCTCATCCACCGCGACGCGCTCGCCGTGGTGAGGTTCCCGGACGGGACGGACTGGGACGGCCACCCCGTCACCGTCTGCATCGCGATCGCCGCGCGCGGCGACGGGCACATGGAGATCCTCGCCGAGCTGGCCCAGGTGCTCATGGACCCGGTCCGGGCACGGACGCTCCGCGAGGCCACCGAGCCCGGGCAGGTCCTCGCCCTGCTCGCACCGCAGGAAACGCAAGAACCGCAACCGACAGAACAGGAACATCCCGTATGAAGGTCGCCCGTTTCTACGCTCCCGGCGACATCCGCCTGGAGGACGCGCCCGAACCGGCGCCCGGGCCCGGCGAGCTGAAGATCCGCGTCCGCAACTGCTCCACCTGCGGGACCGACGTCAAGATCTCCCGGTTCGGCCACCACCACATCGTCCCGCCGCGGGTGATGGGCCACGAGATCGCCGGCGAGGTCACCGAGACCGGGCCGGGCGTGGAGGGCTGGGCGGCGGGCGACCGCGTCCAGGTCATCGCCGCGATCCCGGACGGGACGTGCTCGGAGTGCCGCCGCGGCCGGATGACGGTCTGCACCGCGCAGGAGTCGATGGGATACCACTACGACGGCGCGTTCGCCGAGTACATGGTCGTCCCGGCGAAGGTGCTCGCGGTGGACGGGGTGAACCGGATCCCGGACGGCGTGTCGTTCGCCGAGGCGTCGGTGGCCGAGCCGCTCGCCTGCGTCCTCAACGGCCAGGAGCTGGCGCGGGTCGGCGAGGGCGACGACGTGGTCGTGTTCGGCTCCGGCCCGGTCGGCTGCCTGCACGTGCGGGTCGCCCGGGCCCGCGGCGCCGCCCGGGTGTTCCTCGTGGAGGTCAACGCCGAGCGGCTGCACCAGGCCGCCGCGATCGTGAAGCCGGACGCGGCGATCGACGGGAGCGCCGCCGACGCCGTCGAGGAGATCCTCGAACGGACCGGCGGGCGCGGCGCGGACGTCGCGATCACCGCCGCCGCGTCCGGCGCCGCGCAGGAGCAGGCGCAGCGGCTGGTGGCGCCCGGCGGCCGGGTGAGCCTGTTCGGCGGGCTGCCCAAGGACGCCCCGGTCATCTCCGTCGACGCCAACCGCGTCCACTACCGGGAACTGTCCCTGGTGGGCGCGAACGGGTCGAGTCCCGCGCACAACGCCCGCGCGCTGGAGCTGATCGGGTCCGGCCGGGTGCCCGTGGAGGACCTGATCACCCACCGGCTTCCGCTGGACGCTCTGCACGACGCCCTGGACCTGGTCGTCCGGGGCGCCGCGATCAAGGTCACCATCGAACCGTGAGGGAGACGGCCATGGCCGAACGGAACGTCGTCATCGCCGCGGCGCAGGGACTGCACGCCCGCCCGGCGCAGCTCTTCGTCCAGGCGGCGGCGCGGCAGCCGGTGCCGGTGTCCATCCGGGTCGGGAACGGCGCGCCCGTCCCGGCGAACAGCATCCTCGGCGTGCTTTCGCTCGGCGCGCGCCAGGGCACCGAGGTGATCCTGGCCGCCGAGGGCGACGGGGCGGGAACCGCGCTCGACGAGCTCGCCGGCCTGCTCGCCCGCGACCTGGATGCCGAACAGCCCGCTTGACCGTCCCGGGGACCCGGCAGAATGAACGCGCACCGGAACGCAGACGGAACGGATGGGACGACGGTCATGTACGCCGAGGAACGGCAGCAGGCGATCCTTGCGCTGGCGCGCTCGAAGGGCCGGGTGGACGTCGTCGCGCTCGCCGAGGAGTTCTCGGTCACGACCGAGACGATCCGCCGCGACCTGACCGTGCTGGAGCGGGCCGGGACGGTCAGGCGCGTGCACGGCGGCGCGATGCCCGTCGAGCGGCTCGGGTTCGAGCCGGAGCTGGCGGCGCGGGACGCGGTGATGACCGAGGAGAAGCAGCGCATCGCCAAGGCGGCGCTGGAGGAGCTGCCCGCCGACGGGTCGATCATCGTGGACGCCGGCACGACCACCGCCCGGTTCGTCCAGCTGCTGCCGACGGACCGCGAGCTGACCGTGATCGTGAACTCACCGCCGCACGCCGCGGTGCTGGCGACCCGCCCCAACCTCACCGTGATCATCCTCGGCGGGCGGGTGCGCGGCCGCACGCTCGCCACGGTGGACGACTGGGTGCTGCGCCCGCTCGCCGACCTGTGGGTGGACGTGGCGTTCATGGCCACGAACGGCTGCTCGGTCGAGCGCGGGCTGACGACCTCCGACCAGGCCGAGGCCGCGGTGAAGCGGGCGATGATCGCCTCGTCGCGGCGGCGGGTGCTGCTCGCCGACCGCACCAAGATCGGCCATGACCACCTCGTACGGTTCGGCGGCCTCGCCGACATCGACGTGCTGATCACCGACACCGGGCTGGACACCGACCTCGCCGCCGACCTCGCCGCCGCCGGGCCGGAGGTCGTCCGCGCCTGAGGGGGCCGGAGCCCTCGCCGGCGTCCGGCCGCCGTCCCGCGCGGGAGGGGCGCGGGACGGCGGCGGGGGCGCGTCAGCCCGCGGCGGGGACGCCGTTCGCGGGCGCCTGCGGCTGCGGGGCCGTGTAGGGCTGGATCGGCCCGTCACCGTCGTCGGTCGTGAGCGGCTGCCCCTGCGGCACGACGTTCTGGCCCTTGATCGTGCCGATCACCGCCCCGGTGTACCCGGCGTGCGACTGCGCGCTGTAGGCGAACGGGACGACGCCCGGCCCGGTGAAGTGCGACTTCTCCAGCGCCTCGACGACGCCCTTGCGGGTCGGGTTCTCGCCCGCCGCCTGGAGCGCCTGCACGAAGGTGTAGGCGACCGACATGCCGTAGACGATGTTGCCGTTGAACGGCAGCTTCGGGATGTACTGGTCGTGGATCTTCTTGAACAGCGCCGTCCAGCTGTTGGCGGTGTCGCCGGGCGCCGCCAGGTAGCCGTCGGTGACCATGCCCTGGATGAGCGGACTGCCCTCGACCTCGCTGCCGCCCTTCTTGGCGAAGCTCTCCAGCAGCCCGGTGAGGGTGATCGGGTCGGACCCGACGTTGCTGACGACGAACGTCGGCTTGTAGTTCAGCTTCAGCGCGGCGAGCCGGAACAGCGCCGTGTAGGTGGGGATGCTGAACAGCACGACGACGTCCGCCTTGGACTGGGCGATCGCCTGCGCCTGCGCGCCGATGTCGGTGCCGCCCGGCTGGTAGGACTGCCGGGACACGACCTGGTCCTTCGGGATGTACTTGTCGAGGCCCTTCACCCCGTCCTGGCCGAAGTCGTCGTTCTGGAAGAAGTAGGCGACCTTCTTCCCCGCGAAGGTCTTCTTGACGTGGTCGCCGAGGATCTTGCCCTCGCGGATGTAGTCGACCTGCCAGCCGAACGTCTGCGGGTGCTTGTCCGGCTGGTCCCAGCAGCCGCAGCCGGACGCGACGAAAAGGTCCGGGACGCGCTGGGCGTTCAGGTAGTCGACGACCTTGGAGTGCGTGGGCGTGCCCAGCCCGTTGAAGATCGCGAACACCTTGTCCTGGAGGACGAGCTTCTGCGTCACGCTGACGGTCTGCGTCGGGTTGTAGCCGTCGTCCACGTACTTGTAGACGATCTTGCGCCCGTGCACGCCGCCGTTCGCGTTGACGTAGTCGAAGAACGCCTTGGACGCCGCGGAGTTGGCGCTGTAGCCGGGCGCGGCCGGCCCGGTCAGCGGCTGGTGGCTGCCGATCGTGACGGTGGTGGCGGTCACGCCGGGCGCCGACCCGCCGCCGCCTCCGTCACCGCCGCAGCCGCTCGCCGCGACCGCCAGCGTCGCCGCGGTCATCAGGGCGAGCGCCCGCCTGGTCCGGGGTCGCTTCATCTGCTCCTCCTGAGTGCGTTGTGGTGGGCCCCGATGTGTCCCTTGGCGCGGGACCGTGCGACCCGGGAGCCAGGTCGCGCCTCGCGCGTGCACGGCGCCGGACGGCGCCGCCGATGTCGCGGAGCCCTCCCTGGACGCCGCGCGGGAAGGCCAGCGTCACCGCGATGAGGACGAGGCCGTAGATGGCGAGGGGCAGATTCGACGCGATGTTGTGCGAGAGGCCGGACGAGGACGACAGGTCCGCCGCCCAGGTCGGCACGTAGACCAGGATCAGCGCGCCCCACACGGCGCCCGGCAGGGTGCCGAGCCCGCCGATGATGATGGCGGCGATGAGCTGGAGGGACAGCGTGAGCGGGAACGCGCCAGGCGCCGCCAGCGTGGCGACCAGGGCGAGCAGCCCGCCGGCGAGCCCGGCGCAGGCCGCCGAGACGACGGTCGCGGCGATCCGCACCCGGGCCACGCGGACCCCGCTCAGCGCGGCGGCGATCTCGTCGTCGCGGCCGGCGCGCAGCGTCCGCCCGAACCGGCCGCCGGTCAGGTTGGCGAGCAGGAACAGGGTGGCGACGGCGCCGAGGCAGCAGATCCACGCCTGCCAGC
Organism: Actinomadura sp. NPDC000600; assembly: GCF_040492135.1. Classification (NCBI taxonomy): domain Bacteria; kingdom Bacillati; phylum Actinomycetota; class Actinomycetes; order Streptosporangiales; family Thermomonosporaceae; genus Actinomadura; species Actinomadura sp. NPDC000600. The sequence continues at coordinate 96,094 of NZ_JBEUPD010000013.1, read as the reverse complement.
GCTCCAGCGGGAACGCGGCGCCGAGCGCCGCGGGCGGGACCGGCGGAGCGATCGTCAGCCCGTTCTGGCCGCCGAGCGCGCCGGCGAGCGGCTTGTAGTTGGCGAGGCCGGGCAGCCCGACGGCGAAGGCGAGGGTGGCGCCGGCCAGGTAGGGGCCGTGCAGCCGCGCGGCGACGGCGCCGACCACCGTGCCCGCGACCGCGGTGACGCCGGCCGCCGCCGCGAGGACCGCCGCGAGCGGCCAGCCCCAGTGCCCGATGACCAGCGCGGCGGTGTAGGCGCCGACCGCCATGAACGCGCCGTGCCCGAGGGAGATCTGGCCGCCGAGCCCGGTCAGCACCGTCAGGCCGGCGACCGCGCAGGTGAGGTAGGCGGCCTGCGCGATCTGCAGGTCCCGGTAGGGGCCGGCGGCCGTGGTCAGCAGGTACAGGACGGCGATCGCGAGCAGGGCGCCGGACGTGTGCCGGGCCAGGGTCGAGCGGCGCAGGACGCCGCGCACAGGCGCGGTCATGGGATCACACCCTCCGTCCGGTGCTCGCGGCGAACAGGCCGTTCGGTCTGATCATCAGGACGGTGATGAGGGCGGCGAGCGCCCCGAAGGCCACCAGGTCGGAGCTGAGGTAGCCGGACACGTAGCTGAGCGCGCAGCCGAGCAGCAGCCCGCCGGTGACGGCGCCCGCGGGGCTGTCCAGCCCGCCGATCACGGCGGCGGTGAACCCGAAGACGAGCATCGCGTCGAACTGGGAGGGCCCGACGAACACCGACGGGGCGATCAGCACCCCGGCGAGCGAGCCGACGAGCGCGGCGAGCGCCCATCCGAGGGTCAGCATCCGGCCGACGCGCACGCCCTGCAGGCGGGCGATCTCGGGCGCGAAGGCCGAGGCGCGCAGCCGCAGCCCGAGGTCGGTGCGGACGAACAGCAGCGTCAGCAGCACCATGACCGCGGCGACGGCGCCGATGACGAACAGGTCGAACGGGGACAGCTGGAGCCGCGTCCCGCCGACGGACAGGCCCTTGATGGTGAGGGCGGGCGGGTAGGAGTGAGGCGTGTCGCCCCAGATCATGCCCGCGGCCGCCTGCAGCAGCACGAGCAGGCCGAGCGTGACGATGACGGCGTTCAGCGGCGGCTTGTTCTCGACGGGGCGTACCACGACCCGTTCGACGACCGCGCCCAGCACCAGCCCGGACGCGAGGGCGGCGCCGAGCGCGAGCCAGTAGGAGCCGCCGGCGTCGATGACGCTCCAGGCGAGGAACGTCGTGAACATCAGCATGCCGCCCTGGGCGAAGTTCACGACGCGGGTGGAGCGCCAGATCAGCACCAGCGCGAGCGCGACGGCCGCGAACACCGCCCCGGAGGTGATGCCGACGAGCGTGAGATTGATGAAGCGCACCATCAGAACCCCAGGTAGGCGTGGCGGAGACGGTCGTCGGCGGCGAGGACGGCGGCGGCCTCGTCCGCCACCACGGAGCCGAGGTCGAGGACGACGGCGCGGTCGGCGACCGACAGCGCGCTGCGCGCGTTCTGCTCCACGAGCAGCACGGTCCGGCCGTCCTCGTCGCACAGCCTCCGCAGCACGGCCATCAGCTGGGCGACCACCCGCGGCGCGAGGCCGAGGGACGGCTCGTCCACCAGCAGCAGCCGCGGCGCGCCGGTCAGCGCCCGGGCGAGCGCGAGCATCTGCCGCTCGCCGCCGGACAGGGTGGCGGCGGTGCGGGACCGCCGCTGCGCGAGCGGCGGGAACAGCTCGTACATGTCGGCGATCCGCCGCGCGAGCGCCGCCCGGTCGCGCCGCCACAGCCCGCCGAGCCGCAGGTTCTCCTGCACGGTCAGCTCGGTGATGACGCCGCCGTTCTGCGGGACGTGCGCGACGCCGAGCCGGACGACCTCCTCGACCGGCAGCCCGGTGATGTCCGCGCCGTCCAGCTCGACCCGCCCCGAGCGGGGCCGCAGCAGCCCGGAGACCGCGCGCAGCAGCGTGGTCTTCCCCGCGCCGTTGGCGCCGAGCACGGCGGTGACCGAGCCCTCCGCGACCGACAGGTCCACGCCGCCGAGCGCGCGGACGGCGCCGTAGGAGACGGTGAGGTCCTTCACCTCAAGCACCGGCGACCTCCTCGCCGAGGTAGGCGTCGAGGACGGCCGGGTCGTCGCGGACCCGGTCGGGCGGCCCGCTCGCGATGACCTTGCCGAAGTCGAGCACGACCACCTGGTCGCACACGCTCATCACGAGGTCCATGTGGTGCTCGACGAGGACGACGGCGGGCCCGCCGCGCAGCCCGCGGATCAGCTCGGCCAGCTCGTCCATCTCGGCGGCCGACAGCCCGGCGGCGGGCTCGTCCAGCAGCAGCAGGTCGGGCTCGGCCACGAGCGCGCGGGCCAGCGCGACCCGCTTCTGCACGCCGTAGGGCAGCTCCCCCGGCGGCCGCGCGGCCTCGCCCGCCACGCCCAGCTCCGCCAGCCGGGCCATGGCCCGCTCGCGCAGGGCCGCCTCGTCGCGGTCGGCGCGCGGCAGCGCGAACAGACCGGACCAGAACCCGGCCCGCGCGTGCGGTTCCGCGCCGACCATCACGTTCTCCAGCACGGTCAGCCCCGGGAACAGGCCGAGCCCCTGCAGGGTGCGCGCGATGCCGAGCCGGGTCAGGTCGTGGGGGCGGTGCCGGCGGAGCGCGCGGCCCCGCCAGCGGACCTCGCCCGCGTCCGGGCGGACGAAACCGCACACGACGTTGAAGAGCGTCGTCTTGCCTGCGCCGTTCGGGCCGATCACCCCGGTGACGCGGCCCTCGGTCGCCGTGAGCGACACGCCGTCCAATGCGACCAGCCCGGCGAAGCGGACGGTCACCTCTCGCAGTTCCAGGATCGTAGAAGAGCCGGACATGTCGCCTCACCTCGCCGATGAATCAGCGCGAATCCCCCGAGGCCGAAAATGCACATACCGACTGGTCGGTTCCATGAAGATAGAATCACCGGGCGCTCCGGTCAACAGGCGATTCGCACTCGTCCGAGGCCCGCCGCGGCGAATCCCCGCCCGGCGGTAGGCTGATCGGCGTTCTGCGGGCGGCCGCGCCGGGGCGGCACGAGACCCCGGGGGACTCCCGGACGGCGGAGGTGGAGTGATGACGCAGGCGCCCGCGGGCCGGATCTCCGGCACCCTGCCGCTGCCCGACCGGCTGCTGGCCGTGGCGGTCCGGATGTTCGCCGAGAAGGGCTTCGAGAGCACCTCGGTCCAGGAGATCGTGAACGCCGCCGGCGTGACCAAGGGGGCGATGTACCACTACTTCGGCTCCAAGGACGACCTCCTCTACGAGATCTACCACCGGCTCCTCGGCCTGCAGATGTCCCGGCTGGAGCAGATCGCGGACGGTCCCGGCACGGCCGCCGAGAGGCTCCGCGCCGCCGCCGTCGACGTCCTCAACACCTCGTTCCTCTACCTGGACGACTTCACCGTCTTCTTCCGCTCGACGCACCTGCTCTCCCGCGACCGCCGCGAGGCCGTCCGCGCCGAGCGGCGCCGCTACCACGAGCGGTTCCGCGCCCTGGTCGAGGAGGGCCAGCGCGAGGGCACGTTCCGCACCGAGACGCCCGCCGACATCGCCGTCCACTTCTTCTTCGGGACCGTCCACCAGATCGGCGCCTGGTACCGCCCGGGCGGCCGCCTCAAGACGGCCGCCATCAGCGAGCACTACGTGGACCTGTTCCTGCGCGGCCTGGAAAAGTAGCCGCGGGACCGGCGGGCGGCCCGCGGGCGTCAGCGGTCCACGTGGTGGATCTTGAGCGCCGCGTCCCGGTGCCGGGCGCGCAGGGGCTTCTTGTCGAACTTGCCGACCGTGGTCTTCGGGATCTCCTCCAGGAACGTCCAGTACTCCGGGACCTGCCAGCGGGCGACCTTGTCCGCGAGGAACGACGCCAGCTCCCCGGCGTCGGCCTCGGCGCCCTCGCGCAGGACGACGCAGGCGAGGGGGCGCTCGTCCCAGCGGGCGTCGGGGATGCCGATGACGGCGGCCTCTGCCACGGCGGGATGGGCCATCAGGTGGTTCTCCAGTTCCACCGAGGAGATCCACTCCCCGCCCGACTTGATGACGTCCTTGGCGCGGTCGGTGATCTGGAAGAAGCCGCGGTCGTCGATGGTGCCGATGTCGCCGGTGCGCAGCCAGCCGTCGTCGAACTTCGCGGGCGCCGGGTCGCGGTGGTAGGCGCCGGTGATCCACGGCCCGCGCACCTCGATCTCGCCGACGGACTCGCCGTCCCAGGGCAGCTCGGCGCCGGAGTCGTCCACGATGCGCATCTCCACGCCGGCGGCGACGCGGCCGGACTTCAGCCGCCAGTCCATGTCCTCCTCGGTCCCGGGCTCGACGCCGGGCGGCGGGAACGCCATGCCGCCGAGCGGGCTCGTCTCCGTCATGCCCCAGCCCTGGATGATGCGCAGCCCGTACCGCTGCTCGAAGCGCTCCAGCAGGACCCGGGGGGCGGCGGCCCCGCCGGAGGTGCCCGCCCGCAGCGACGACAGGTCGATCTCCTCCCGCTCCCCGAGGGCCAGGATCGCGTTCCAGATCGTCGGGACGGCGGACGCCAGCGTGCTGCGCTCCGCGGCGATGAACCGCGTGAGGTGCTCCGGCTGCATGAACGGGCCCGGCATGTGCAGCGTGGCCCCGGACAGGAACGCCCCGTACGGCAGTCCCCAGGCGTTGACGTGGAACATCGGGACGATGGTGAGGACGCGGTCGGCCTCGGTGATGCCCACCATCGACGCCGACTGGACGGCCATCGCGTGCAGGAACGTGGAGCGGTGCGAGTACACCACGCCCTTGGGGTCGCCTGTGGTGCCGCTGGTGTAGCACATGGATGCCGCGGACCGCTCGTCCACCTCGGGCCAGGCGTAGCCGGGCTCCTCCGCGGCGAGCAGCTCGTGGTAGCGCAGGACGGGTGCGCCGTTGCCGTTGGCCTCCAGGGGCGAGGCGTCGCCGTCCCCGACGACCACGAACGCCTCGACGGCGGGGAGCTCGCCCACGACGCGCGCCAGGAGCGGGACGAGGCTGTCGTCGACGATGACGACCTGGTCGTCGGCGTGGTTGATGATGTGCGAGAGCTGCTCGGGGAACAGCCGGATGTTCAGCGTGTGCAGCACCGCCCCCATGGCGGGCACCGCGAAGTAGGCCTCCAGGTGCTCCTGGTTGTTCCAGCAGAACGTCGCCACCCGGTCGCCGGGACGGACGCCCAGCCTGGCCAGGGCGGACGCGAGCCGCTCGGCGTTGCGGGCGACCTCGGCGAAGGTCGCCCGCCGGGGCGGGCCGCCGCCCGTCCACGTCACGCACTCGCTGCGGCCGTAGACGCGCGCTCCGTGCCGCAGGATCGCGGCGACGGACAGCGGAAAGTCCTGCATCGTGCTGAGCATCATGGCAATTCTCCGAGAGGGCCCGCGACGGCGAGAGGAACGGCCGGACCGCACGAATTTCCGCACATACCGACCGGTCGGTTCACCATATTTTCACCACCGCCCCGCCGTCAACGACCCGCCGTCCGGGGCAGGAGGCCCGCGAGGCCGGGCGGTTCCGCGGCCACGCGGGCGCCGGCCTGAGCGCCCCCGCGGGCCGCACGCTTCCGGTCCCCCTCCGAACACCGCCCCGGGTCAGCGGCGCCGCAGCAGGAGCATCGCGGCGTCGTCGGCGATCGGGCCGCCGACGTACCGGGTCAGGTCGTCCTGCAGCTCGTCGAGAGCCGTTTCGGGATCGGGCGCGGCGAGGACGCCCGCTCGCTCGAGCAGTGGGAAGAACACGCCACCGGAGTCCCGCGCCTCCACGACGCCGTCGGTGTAGAAAAGGATCTGATCTTCGGGGGCCATGGTCAGGCAGTGGACGGAATCGGGCTCGTCGACCAGGGCGCCCAGCCCGAGCGGTGGAGCGGCCACCGGCGGGTCGAGCGTCCGGACGACCCCGTCGGGACGGACGAGCAGGGGCGCGGGGTGGCCCCGGTTGAGCAGTGTGACGCCGTTGTCCTGGAGTTCGGCGAGCACCGCGGTGACGAACTGCTCGCTCGTCAGGTGCCGGGTCAGCGCCTTCTCGATCCGCGCCGTCACACCGGGCAGGTCGGGCTCGTCGTACGCGGCCTCCCGGAAGGCCCCCAGGACCACCGCCGCCGTCTCCACGGCGTCCAGCCCCTTTCCCTGGACGTCGCCGACGATGACGCGGACGGCCTCGGGCGTCATCGCAACCTCGTACAGGTCGCCCCCGATCGTCGCCTGCGCCGACGCCGAGACATAGCGGACCGCCATGCGGAACGGGCCGACACGCCGCGGAACGGGCCGCAGCAGGACGCGCTGAGCCGCCTCGGCGACCGAGCGCACATCCGCCAGTTCCCGTTCACGGCGCACGCGGTACGCGCTGGCGAGCATGCTCGCCGCGATGACTCCGCTGATCGAGGCGAACGTGAGGTTGTTGCTCCGGGTCCCCAGCACTCGGTCGTACAGCCCCAGGACCGTGCAGAGGGTCAGCGCGAGCACGCCCACGGCCGCGGTGCGGCGCACACTCGCCGACAGACTCGCGAACGCAGGCCCGAGAGACAGGAGCGGCAGGTAGCCCACGCTCGGACCTGCCAGGACGTCGACGATCGCGACGATGGCCATCATGGCGAACGGCAAGGAGTCGAGAAAGACTCGGCCAGCGCGATCGGCCCCAGGTCGCATCCTTGTCATTCCCGTTCCGGTCGGCGCAGTCCAAAGTCGGTCCCCACGGTCGCGAAGGCACCCACCACCTCATCCCCCGGACTCCGGCGATGACACCGGCGCGCGGGAGCGCGCCGCCGAGGGCGCGGCGGCGCGTCCCGCCCGGCGCCGGGCGACGACCTGCGCGGCAGACGCCAAAAAACGCCGGTCTTTTCTGCGCGGAGGTGCGTAGCCGGGCGGGGCGCGGCGGGGTTGGATCACGCTATGAAGATCGCCGCGCGGGCGGCGATGATCGTGGCGGTTCTCGCGGCGCTCATCGCCCACCCCCTGCCCGCCGGAGCGTTCGAGGACGCCCCGGGAACATCGAGGCACACCATTCCCATGGGCGACTGGAACCGCCCCTACCTGCTGCACGTCCCGCCGGGCCCCGAGGCCCGCACGCCGCTGCCGCTCATCGTGGCGCTGCACGGCGGCCTGAACGACTCCGAGTACGTCCGCAAGCAGAGCGGGCTCGACGAGGTCGCCGACCGGCACGGCTACGCCGTCGCCTATCCCGACGGGCTCCTCGGCACCTGGAACGCGGGCGCCTGCTGCTGGTTCGCCCGGTGGACCGGCGTCGACGACGTCGCGTTCCTCGACAAGCTCATCGACACGCTGGTGCGGCAGGGCGTCGCCGACCCCCGCCGCGTCTTCGTCACCGGCTTCTCCAACGGCGGCGGCATGGCGTACCGGTACGCGTGCGAGCGCGCGGAGAAGGTCGCCGGCATCGCCGTGGTGTCGGGCGCTCTGGCCATCGGCTGCACGCCGAAGAAACCGGTGTCGGTGCTGGCGTTCCACGGGACGTGGGACCCGTCCGTCCCCTATGACGGCGGCGGGAACATGGACGCGGACGTCCATTTCCCGTTCATCCCCGTCCGGCTCCTCATGGAGTACTGGCGGTGGGTGGACAAGCTGCCCGCGCTGTCGCAGCCGGTGCCGGACGGGCCGGACGACTGCGTCGGCACGGGCCCCGGCCCGGTCGTCGTCGCGCTCTGCACCAGGCAGCGCGGAGGGCACGAGTGGCCGGACTACGCCAGCGAGCTCATGGCCGGGTTCTTCGCGGACCGGCCGTCCCTGCCGAAGCCGTGAGCCCGGGCTGAACGCGGGCGTCCCGCTCCAGAGCCCGGGGCCGAGACGCCGTGACCTGTGGGGAGGTCACGGCGTCTCGGCCGCCAGGCTCCGCGGGCGGATGTCCTTCCAGTTGTCCACGACGTACCCGATGCAGTCGGACCGCGACTCGGGGCCGTGGACCGTTGTCCACCCGGCGGGGACGTCGGCGAACGCCGGCCACAGGGAGTGCTGGCCCTCGGCGTTGGCGAGGACGAGGAACGCCCCGTCGGGGTCGTCGAACGGGTTCGTCATCGGCTTTCCCTTTCTCTAGACGCCGGGGGCGACGCGGGCGGAGCGCCGCGCCATGGACCGGACGATCTCCCCGGTGCGGACGGCGGTCATGGACAGCAGCGAGGAGGCGATCCCGTGGCTGTGCTCGGTGGCCCCCTGCAGATAGACGCCCCAGGCGGGGCCGGGCTCGGTGGCGATGCGGTAGTCGCGCCCGACGACCGGGCGCCCGTCCGGGCCGGTGCGGCAGTGCGCGCCCGCCTCGCCGAGCAGGTCGAACGGGTCGCGTTCGCGGTAGCCGGTGGCGTAGACGACGGCGTCGGCGTCCAGGGCCGTGACCTCGCCGGTGGGCAGGAACGCGACCCGGACCCGCAGTCCGCCGGGGCCGTCGGCGACGTCCAGGACGCGGGAGGCGTTGAGGATGCGCAGCCGCTCGGCGCCCGCGACCTTCTCGGCGTAGGCGCGCCGGTACAGCTCGTCGATGAGGTCGAGGTCCACCACGGAGTAGTTGGTGTTGCGCGAGTACTCGAACAGCATCCGCTTCACGTCGCCGGGCGCCGCGTAGTAGTGGTCGACGGCCTCGGGGTCGAAGACGCGGTTGGCGAAGGGGCTGTCGTCGGCGGGCGAGTACCCGTACCGCGCGAAGACCGCGCACACCTCGGCGCGGGCGAGCGTGCGGTGCAGGTACTCGACGGCCTCGGCGGCGCTCTGCCCGGCGCCGACCACGACGATCCGGCGGGGCTCCCAGTCCCCGCGCTCGCCGAGCCGGGTGAGCAGGTCCTCGGTGTGCCAGATCCGCTCCCCCGGCCGGACGCCCTCCGGCAGGACGGGTTCGAGCCCCGCGCCGATGACGACGTCGCGGGCGAGGTGCGTCTCCAGCTCGTCGCCCTGCCGCACGACGACCTCCAGGGCCTCGTCGTCGTGGGGGCGCAGGGAGACGACCTCCGCCCCGTAGCGGACGCGGTCCTCGAACGCGGCGGCGGCCCATTCGAGGTAGTCGTGGAACTCCAGCCGCGTCGGGAACATCGTCTTGTGGTTGACGAAGTCGACGAGCCGGCCCCGGGCGTGCAGGTAGGCCAGGAACGAGTAAGGGCTGGCGGGGTTGCGCAGCGACACCAGGTCCTTGAGGAAGTGGACCTGCATCGTGGCGCCGTCGATCAGCATCCCGCGGTGCCAGCCGAACGCGGGCTGCTTCTCGAAGAACACCGCGTCGGCGCCGCCGTGCTCCTCCTCCAGCGCGGCGGCGAGCGCCAGGTTGGACGGGCCGAACCCGATGCCGACCACGTCGCGGACGGGGGTGTGCATGCGCTCCTCCGGCATCAGGCGGGCTTCGCCGCGCTCGCGGCCTTGGCGATCTTCGGGACGACCTGGTCGACCACGTAGGGGACGGCGAGCGGGGTGGGGGTGCGCAGCGGCCAGAACGACTTCAGGTCGAGCGGCACGTAGGAGCCGCGCTCGACGGCGCCGAGGCCGGCGAACAGCCGGTTGGCCTCGATCTTCTTCTGGGTGGCGGGGTCGTCGTTGTAGTGGCTGATCAGGACGTCCACGTCCAGGACGGAGACCTTCTCCAGGCTCAGCTCGGCGGCGAACCCGTCGCCGGGCAGCCTCCTCAGCGACTCCGGGAGCGTCATGCCGAACTGCTGGAGCAGTTTCACGCTCGTGTCGGCGCCGGACTTCATCACGCCGATGTTGCCGTTGGGGAAGACGCTGGTGAACGCGAACTCCTTGCCTTTCAGCTCGGGGTGCCTCGTCTTCACCTGGGCGATCTTCGACTCCACGTCGGCGACGAGCCTCGTTCCGTCCTGGGGGCGGCCGATCGCGGCGGCGACCTGCCGGGTGATCTGCTGCCAGGAGTCCTCGGCGGGGCCGGTCTGGTAGGCGAGCGTCGGGGCGAGCTTGGAGAGCTTGCCGTACTCCTTGTCGATGGCGAAGTCGCCGGCGGCGAGGATCAGGTCGGGCCGCAGCGCGGCGATCTCCTCCAGGTTGAATCCCGCCTCACCGGCCTTGAGCAGCTTGGGCTTCTCACCGGTCAGCCTGGGCGCGCTCCAGGGGGCGAGTCCGTCGGGCTGGACGCCGGTCAGCTCGGCCATGCCGACGGGCGTGACGCCGAGGGCGAGCAGCGCGTCCTGGTCGACCTCGCCGAGCGCGACGATCCGCTTCGGCGCGGACTCGACCTCCGCGGAGCCGAGCTTGTGGGTGACGGTGACGGGGAACGCCCCGGCCGCGCCGCCGGAGCCGCCGGGGCCGCCGGCGGGTTCGTCGTCGCCGCAGGCGGCGGCCGTGGCGAGACCCAGGACGAGCGCGGCGGCGACGGCCAGGCGCCGCATCAGGGTGCGCATAGCGGACCTTCCATGTTCGAGGGGAGGCGGGAGGGCGTTGATCAAGAATTTTAGGTTAGCCTTACCTAACTAGACAATGCCCGGGCCGGTATGAGCCGCCTCACTTCCGGCGGGTCCGAGCCGGGCGAGCAGCCCCGCCGCGGTCGGGGCGGCCATCAGGTCCGCGATCCTCAGGTCCGCGCAGCCGGGCTCGCGCCTGATGCGCCGCACCAGCTTCATCGCGAGCAGCGAGTGCCCGCCGAGGTCGAAGAAGTCGTCGTCCGGGGCGACCTCGGGAACGCCGAGTTCTCCGGCGAAGATCCGGCACAGGACCGCCTCCCGTCCGTCGTCCCGGCGCGCCGCCTCCGGGGCCGCCTCGGCGGTCACGGTGCGGGCGGTCAGGACGGCCGGCAGCGATCCGACCCTGACGCCGGGATCGTCGGCGACGGCCCCGAGCAGCGCGATCAGGCCGTCCGCCAGCGCGGCCGCCGTGGCGCGGTCGAACAGGTCGGCGGAGTGGTCGAGGACCAGCCGGAGCCCGTCCGGTCCCTCCCGGAAGATGAAGTCGAGGTCGAACTTCGCCGCGCCCGGCCCGAACAGCGCCTCCCGCTGCTCCAGTCCCGGGAACCGCACGTCGCCGGCGCCCTGGTTCTCGTACCCGACCATCACCTGGAACAGGGGGTTGCGGCCGGGCACGCGGCGCGGGCGCAGCGCCTCCACGACCGCCTCGAACGGCAGGTCCTGGTGGGCGAGGCCGGCGAGGCCGGCCTCCCGGACGCGGGCGAGCAGCTCCGCGAACGTCGGGTCGCCGGACACGTCGGCGCGCAGGACGAGCGTGTTCACGAAGAAGCCGACGAGGTCCCGCGCGGCCTCCTCCGTGCGCCCGGCGACGGGGCTGCCGAGGGGGATGTCGTCTCCCGCGCCCATGCGGTGCAGCAGCGCGGCGACGGCGGCCTGGCAGACCATGAACACGCTGGCGTTCGCCTCCCGCGCGACGCGCCTGAGCCGGCCGGTGAGGCCGGGCGGCAGGTCGGCGGTGAGGGTGCCGCCGACCTGCCCGGCGGTGGCGGGGCGCGCCCGGTCCACTGGCAGCGGGATCTCCTCGGGCAGGTCCGCGAGGGTCCGCGCCCAGTGGTCCAGCTGCCGGGCGTGGACGCTGCCGGGGTCGGCCGGGTCGCCGAGGAGCTCGCGCTGCCAGAGGGCGTGGTCGGCGTACTGGACGGGCGGCGGGGCCCAGGCGGGCTCCTTGCCGTCCAGCCGGGCCGCGTAGGCCTCGGCCACGTCGCGCGCGAACGGCCCGAACGACCATTCGTCGAACGCGATGTGGTGGAAGACGGCGAGCAGCAGGTGCTCCCGCTCGCCCTCCTGGAACACCACCACCCGCAGGGGGATCTGTTCGGCGAGGTCGAACGGCCTGGCGATGACGTCCTCGGGCGCGCAGGTCGCCACCTCCAGGACGGGTTTCGCCTCGTCGGGGGCGAGGATCCGCTGGTAAGGCACGCCGTCGTGTTCGGCGAAGACCGTCCGGAGGCTCTCGTGCCGGGCGGTGACGTCCCCGATCGCCGCCTCCAGGGCCGCGAGGTCGAGGCCGCCCCGCAGCCGGACCGCGAGGGGCAGGTGGTAGGCGTCGCGGGGCCCGTCGTCCTCGCGGAGCAGCTGGTCGAGCATCCACAGCCGCCGCTGGGCGGACGACAGCGGCACCCGCTCGGGCCGCTCCCGCGGTTCCAGGACGGGCCGGGCCCGCGACTCGGCGCCGCGGTGCAGGCGCCCGGCCAGTTCCGCCACGGTCGGCGCCTCGAACAGGTCGCGGATGGCCAGTTCGGCGCCGAGCACCGCCCGCGCCCTGCCGACGAGCCTCGTCGCGAGCAGCGAGTGGCCGCCGAGGTCGAAGAAGTCGTCGTCGATCCCGGCGCCGGGCGCGTCCAGGACCTCGGCGAACAGCGTGCAGAGCAGGCGCTCGACGGGGGTGCGCGGGGCCCGTCCCGCGCGGCGCGGGGCGTCCTGCCCGGGGCCCGGGAGGGCGCGCCGGTCGAGCTTGCCGTTCACCGTGAGCGGCAGCGCGTCCAGCGTCATGATCGCGCTCGGGACCATGTGTCCGGGCAGGCGCGCCCGGAGGCTCTCGCGGACCCGGGCGGCCAGCACGCCGTGGTCGCGCGCGGCGACCGGGTCGTTCGCGTACGAGGCGGGCGCGCGGCCGGGCTCGGCCGGCGGGCACGCCGCTCCCCCGCCGAACACGGCGTCGTAGCGACCGGGCTCGTCGGACGGCGTGAGGACGGCGTCCGGGAACAGTCCGTGCAGCGTCTCGGGCTCGATCCCTTCGGGCGCCGAGGTCAGCGCCGCGCGCGCCTCGTCCGCGGAGGCCCCCTCCCGCAGCGCCCGCAGCGCCGCGGCCTCGCCCGACGACCTCGGGTCGGGGATCCCTCTCACCCGCAGCGGCCCGGCGGGCCTGTCCCGGAGGTCGTCGAGGGTGGTCCAGTCGACGGCCGGCGTCGGCGGGGCGGGGGCCGCGTCCTTGCGCAGGACGACGTCGTAGCGGTGGCGGGTCAGTTCGTTGTGGCGGGTGCCGCGCTTGATGAGGACGTCCACGCGGGCCGGGACGTCGAGCGCTGCGAAGAACGCGGGGTCGAGGAGGAGCTCCTTCTCCAGGCGGACGGCGCGTTCGATCGAGTCCAGGTCGCCTCCGCCGCGCCCGAGCTGGACTGCGGCATGCAGGCAGCGGACCGTGCGCAGGTCGCGGACGTCTCCGACGAACAGCGCGCCGCCCGGGGCGAGCAGGCGCATCGCCTTGGCGACGACGTCCTCCAGGTAGGCGGCGCCGGGGAAGTACTGCACCACCGAGTTGATCACGATGGTGTCGAAGTACCCCTCAGGCAGGCCGTCGGTGTCGTGGGCGGGCCGGCAGCTGAGGCGGACGGGCGAGCCCGGGCCCGCATCCTGCCAGTCACGGGACGCCGGCCCTCGGGTGCCTCCGCCGAGGTCGGCGTGGAGCTTGGCGATGACCGGCTCGGAGAAGTCGGTGCCCCAGTACTCCTCGCTCCGGGGGGCCAGCCGGGTGAGGAGAAGGCCCGCGCCGACGCCGATCTCCAGGACGCGGCGGGGACCGAGCGCGCGGACGCGCTCGACGGTGGTCTCCCGCCACTCGCGCATGTCGTCCAGCGGGATGGGCGCGCCGTCGTAGCTGCTGTCCCACCCCGCGAACTCCTCGGCGTGGACGACCGTGCCGACCTCGGTGTACTCGGTGTCGTAGATCTGCCGCCACTCGGCGAGCTGCTCTTCGGCGGCGCCTTCGCGGGAGCCGTCGGGGACGATGTAGCCGATGAGGCGCTTCACGCCGGGGACACCGGTCTCGGCCGCGACGACGGCGGCCTGCCCGACGCCGGGCTCGGCGGCGAGCGCGGTCTCGATCTCTCCCGGTTCGACCCGGTAGCCGCGGATCTTCACCTGGTCGTCGGTGCGGCCGAGGAAGTCGATGTCGCCGCCGTCGCGCACGCGCACGAGGTCGCCCGTCCGGTACATGCGGGATCCGGGCGGGCCGAACGGGTCGGCGACGAAGCGCTCGGCGGTCAGGTCGGCGCGGCCGAGGTAGCCGCGCGCCAGTCCGGCGCCCGCGATGTACAGCTCGCCGGGGGCGCCTGGCGGGACGTGCCGCAGCCAGGCGTCCAGGACGTACCCGCGGGTGTTCCAGATCGGCCTGCCGACGGTCGGGGTGGCGCTGTCCCCGGTGCCGCCGCCGAGCGTGTTGATCGTGTACTCGGTCGGGCCGTAGAGGTTGTAGCCGAGGACGCCCTCGGCGCGGGCGAGGCGCTCCCACACCGCCGCCGGGACGGCCTCGCCGCCGAGGAGGACGAGGGGCGGCCGGTGCCCGCCGTCCAGAAGGCCCTCCTCCAGGAGCTGCTGGGCGTAGGTCGGCGTCACGTTGATGACGTCGATCTCGTGCTGCCGCAGGTAGGCGGTGAGGGCCTGGGCGTCGCGGCGGAGGTCCTCGTCGCAGACGTGGACCTCGTGGCCTTCGATGAGCCAGAGGAGCTCCTCCCACGACATGTCGAAGGAGAACGAGACGGTGTGGGCGATGCGGAGGCGGCGCCCCGCCGACGCGACCACCGGGTCGAAGATGTTGGCGCGGTGGTTGAACTGCATGTTGGTGAGGCCGCGGTAGGGCGTCACCACGCCCTTGGGCCGCCCGGTGGAGCCCGAGGTGTAGATGACGTAGGCGGGGTGGTCGAGCCTGCCGGACGTGCCGGGCGCGAACCCGGGGACTTCGTCTGGCGCCAGGTCGTGGCCGGGCTGCGCGGCTAGGGCCTGCGCGGTCGCGGGGTCGTCCAGCGCGAGGGTGGCGCCGGAGTGGGTGAGGCCCGCGGCGATGTCGCGGTGCGAGACCAGGCAGACCGGTGCCGCGTCCTGGAGCATGTAGTCGAGCCGGTCGGCCGGGTAGTCGAGCTCCAGCGGCAGGTAGGCGGCACCCGTGCGCAGGACGGCGAACAGGGCGACGACCATCTGCGCCGAGCGCGGCATGGCCAGCGCGACGACCTTCTCAGGACCCGCGCCGTGGGCCAGCAGGAGCCTGGCGAGCCGGTTCACCTCGGCGTTCAGCTCGCCGTAGGTGAGGCGGACGTCCGGAAGGGAGACGAGCGCGGGGTCGCCGGGCCGCTCGGCCGCGCGCTGGGCGAGCAGTTCCGCGACCGTCAGCTCGGGGACGGGATGGCGCGCGTCGTCCCAGTCGCGCCGGAGCCGGTCGTGCTCCTGCGGGACGAGCAGGTCGAGTCGGCTGCACGGGGATCCGGGCGCCTCGGCGAGCCGCCGCAACACCTGGACGTAGCGGTCGGTGACGCGCTCGGCCTCGGCCTCGGTGAACGCGTCGCCCCGGTACATGACGCGCAGCCCGGCGTCCGGCTCCACGACCATGGTGATCGGGTAGTGGGTGGCGTCGCGGACCTCGCGTCCGAGGACCCGCAGGCCGCCGTCCGGGCCGAAGGCGCGGTCGGTCGGCATGCCCGGGAAGTTCTGGAAGACGAACAGCGTGTCGAAGAGGGTGCCGAGCCCGGTGGCGCGCTGGACGTCGGCGAGCGCGACGAAGGAGTGGTCGAACAGGTCGGACTGCGCCGCCTGGACCCGGTCGAGGACCGTGGCGAGGGCGTCCGCCGGGCCCGCCTGCACGCGGACGGGGACGGTGTTGAACAGCAGGCCGACCATCGACTCGACGCCGTCCACGTCGGGGTGGCGTCCGGACACCGAGGCGCCGAACACGACGTCGTCGCGTCCGGTGAGGCCCATCAGGACGAGGCCCCAGGCGGCCTGGAAGACGGTGCCGGTGGTGACGCCCCTGTCCCGGGCGACCTCGTCCAGCCTTTCGGCGAGTCCGGCGGGCAGCTCGCGGCGCACCTCGCCGGCGCCCGCGAGGTCGGCGGGCGCGCCGACCAGGCCCGGCCGGACGAGGGCGGGCTCGTCGAAGCCGTCGAGCGCGCGGTGCCAGGCGCCGGTCGCGGCGTCCCTGTCGCGGCCGTTCACCCAGTCGAGGAACGCGCGGAAGGGCGCGACAGGCCGGCGGGCCTCGGCGGCGGCGTCGGTGTAGGCGTCGAGCAGCGAGGTGACGAGCAGGCCGCCGGACCAGCCGTCCAGCAGGATCAGCTCGGAGGTGAGGACCAGCCGGTGGTCGTCCTCGGCGAGGCGGGCGAGGGCGAACCGGATCAGCGGCGGCGCGGCGGGGTCGAACGGCTCGGCGCGCTGCGCGTCGACGAACGCCTCCAGGTCCCGCGGGGGCACGTCGGCGTGCGTCCACGGGGTCTCGAAGTCGTCCGGGACGAACTGGACCGCGCGGTCGCCGTCCGTCCGGAACCCGGCGCGGAGGTTGGGGAACTTCTCCAGCGTGGCGCGCGCCGCCCGCGCCATCCGCTCGGGGTCGACCGGGCCGGACAGCGCCACCACGGCCTGCTGCACGTAGATGTCACGGCCCTCGCCCGCCAGCATCAGGTGGTAGAGCAGGCCTTCCTGGAGCGGCGAGAGCGGAAGCTCGCCCGCCGGGCCCGCCGCCTGGGCCGTCTTCTTCCCTTCGGAGGGCGCGGCGGCCCGGGCGAGGGCTTCCACGGTCCGCAGCCGGAAGACGTCCCGCACGGTGAACGACAGGTCGGCGCGGCGTGCTCGGGCGACGAGGAGCGCCGCGCTGATGCTGTCGCCTCCGGTGCGGAAGAAGTCGTCGTCGGCGCTCACGGCGTCGCGGCCGAGGACGCTCGCCGCGAGCCGGGCGAGGACGCGTTCGGGCTCGGTGGCGGGGGCGCGTCCGCCGGGCGGGCGGCCGGGCTCGGGGAGGGCTCGCCGGTCGACCTTGCCGTTCGGGTTGAGGGGGAGCTCGTCCAGGACCACCAGTTCGGCGGGGACGAGGTAGTCGGGCAGCAGGGCGCGCAGCGGGGCGTCGAGCGCCTCTGCCTCGACATCGCCCGTGACGTAGCCGATCAGGCGGGATCCGTGCGCGGTGACGGCGGCCCGCCGCACGCCCGGCAGCGCGGCGAGCGCGGCCTCCACCTCCCCCGGTTCGATCCGGAAGCCGCGGATCGTGATCTGGTCGTCGGCGCGGCCGAGGAAGTCCAGTCCGCCGTCCGGGCGGCGCCGGACGCGGTCCCCGGTGCGGTAGAGGCGGGAGCCGGGCGGGCCGAAGGGGTCGGCGACGAAGCGCTCGGCGGTGCGGGCGGGGTCGCCGAGGTAGCCGCGCGCCAGCCCGTCGCCCGCGAGGTACAGCTCACCGACGGGGACCTCGCGGAGCGCGGCGTCGAGGACGTGGGCGCGGGTGTTGTCGATGGGACGCAGCCCGCCCGCCTCGGCGACGAGGCTGTCCCCGGCGGCCTCCGAGCACCCGTACAGGTCGACCAGCCGCGCCGGCACCTGGTCCGCGAGCGCGGTGGGCAGTGCCTCGCCGCTACTGATCCACGTGGTCACCGAGGTCGGCAGGCCGTTGTCGACGAGCGCGGCCAGCAGGCTCGGGACGAGCGTGACGAGGCCGATGCCGTGGCGGTCGATGAAGTCGGCGAGCGCGACGGCGTCGGCGGCGGTCTCCTCGTCGGCGATGACGACGGTGTCGCCCGCGGCAAGGCCGCCGAGCAGTTCGGTCGTGCCGTCGATGAAGGCGGGCGAGCTCTTGGCGGCGCGGATGCCGGGCGCGGCGAGGCCCGCGCCC
This sequence comes from Actinomadura sp. NPDC000600, assembly GCF_040492135.1. Lineage (NCBI taxonomy): Bacteria > Bacillati > Actinomycetota > Actinomycetes > Streptosporangiales > Thermomonosporaceae > Actinomadura > Actinomadura sp. NPDC000600. Next base: position 78,581 of record NZ_JBEUPD010000013.1, on the reverse strand, counting down.
CAGGCGAGCCGGTTGGCGAGGGCGCGCTGGGTTCCGGCGACGGCCTTCGGCCTTCCTGTCGAGCCGGAGGTGAACACGACGTAGGAGGTGTGGCCGGGGTGGACGTCCGGACGTGCGCGGCGGGGGGCGTCCGCCGGCGGCTCGTCGCGGCCGAGGACCAGCAGCGGCCGGACGGCGTCGAGCATCGCCGCGACGCGGGCGGGCGGGTACGCCAGGTCGATCGGCAGGTAGGCGGCGCCCGTCTTGAGCACGGCGTAGAGCGCGACGGCGAACTCGTCCGAGCGGGGCAGCGCGAGCGCGACGACCTGCTCGGGGCGGGCCCCGGCGGCGGCGAGCCGGTCGGCGAGCGCTTCGGCGCGGCGGTCGAGTTCGGCGTAGGTGAGGGCGGCGTCGCCGAACACCACGGCGGTCTTGTGCGGGGTCCGCGCCACCTGCGCCTCGATAAGGCCTGCGGCCGTCAGGGCCGGGAGGGCGCGCGCGGTGTCCGGGTGCTCGACGGGCGCGCCGAGCGAGGACAGCCTGCGGCCGGGATCGGCGGCGACCCGGTCGAGCAGCGCGCCCAGGTCGTCCATGAGCCGCTCGACGGTCGAGGCGTCGAACAGGTCGGCCGCGAACGCGGCGAACCCCTCGACCTCGACCTCGCCCTCCGCGAAGTACAGGTCGAGGTCGAACTTCACACCGCCGGTCTCCGGCAGGAACGGCTCCGCGCGCACGCCGGGCAGCGCGAGCCGGACGTCGTCCAGCCGCCGGTGGACGACCATGACCTGGAACAGCGGGCTGCGGGCGAGGGAGCGTTCGGGGGCGAGCCGGTCCACGACCCGCTCGAACGGGACGCCGGCGTGGGAGAACGCGGCGAGGTCGGCGGACCGGACCCGGTGGAGCAGCTCGGCGAACGTCGGGTCGCCGGACAGGTCGGTGCGCAGCACCAGCGGGTTGACGAAGACCCCGACGAGGCCGGCGAGGTCCTCGTCCGCGCGTCCCGCGATCGGGGAGCCGAGGGCGATGTCGTCGCCCGCGCCGGACCGCTGGAGCAGCGCGGCGACGGCGGCGTGCAGCACCATGAACACGCTTGCGCCGGCCTCGCGGGCCAGGCGCCGCGCCCCCGCCGCCGGGAGCCGGAACGGCACCAGCCCGCCGCGCCGGCTCGCCTCGGCCGGGCGCGGCCGGTCGAGCGGCAGGACCGTCTCCTCGGGCAGCCCGGCGAGCGCCTCCGCCCAGAAGTCGAGCTGCGGCGCCGTGGCGGGGGCGGCTTCGCGCTGCCAGGCCGCGTAGTCGGAGTACTGGACGGGCAGGGGCTCCCAGCCGGGGCCCCGTCCGTCCCGGCGCGCCTCGTAGGCGCGGGCGAGGTCGGCCAGCAGCGGGGTGAACGACCACTCGTCGGCGGCGGCGTGGTGCAGGAGCAGGATCAGCGACCATTCGGCGTCGCCCGTCCTCACGAGGGTGCCGCGGACGGGGAGGTCGCGTCCGATGTCGAAGACGTGGGCGGTGGCGGCCTTCTCGATGGCCGCGCGCCCTTCCGGCGTCTCGCCCCGCGCGTCGAGCACGGCGAGGCGCACGGGGACGTCCGGGTCGAGGACGCGTTGCACGGGCAGGCCGTCCGGCCCCTCCACGAGGAGGGTGCGCAGCGCTTCGTGGCGGGCGACGACATCGGCGAACGCCTGGTCGAGGGCGTCCTCGTCGACCGCGCCGTGCAGGCGGATGCCGAGCGGCAGCGAGTAGGACGCGGACGGGCCGCGGAGCCGCTCCTCCAGCCAGAGGCCGCGCTGCGCCGCCGAGGCGGGGACGGCCTCGGGGCGCGCCACGTCGCGGACGCGGACGGTGCCGGTCGCGACCAGGCGGGGCGCGAGCGCGGCGACGGTCGGCGCTTCGAACACGTCCGCGATGGTCGGCTCCGCGCCGAGCACGGCCCGGGCCCTGGCCGCGAGGCGCGCCGCCAGCAGCGAGTGCCCGCCGAGGGCGAAGAAGTCGTCGTCGATGCCGACCCCCTCGACGCCGAGCAGCTCGGCGAAGATCGCGCAGAGGGCGGCCTCGCGGGCGTCGCGCGGCGCCCGTCCCGACACCTCGGCCTCGGGGGCGGGCAGCGCGGCGCGGTCGAGCTTGCCGTTGACCGTCCGGGGCAGTCCGTCCAGCGCGATGAGGGCGGAGGGCACCATGTACTCGGGCAGCGCCCTGGCGAGCGCTTCGCGCAATCCGGTCTCGTCCAGCCCCTCGGCGGGGACGTAGTAGCCGACCAGCCGGGGGTCGCCGGGGCGGTCCTCCCGGACGGCGACCGCGGCCTGCGCGACGCCGGGCTGCGCGGCGAGCACGGCCTGCGCCTCGGCGGGCTCGATCCGGAAGCCGCGGATCTTCACCTGGTCGTCGGTGCGGCCGAGGTACTCCACGGACCCGTCGCGGGCGCGGCGCGCGAGGTCGCCCGTCCGGTACATGCGGGATCCGGGCGGTCCGAACGGGTCGGCCACGAAGCGCTCGGCGGTGAGGTCGGGGCGTCCGGCGTAGCCGCGGGCGAGCTGCGCGCCCGCCAGATAGAGCTCGCCTGGGACGCCCGGCGGGACCGGGCGCAGGCGGGCGTCCAGGATGTGGGCGCGGGTGTTCCAGAAGGGGGTGCCGATGCCTTCCGCGGGCAGGTCCGCGGAGGTCGCCCAGATCGTCGCCTCGGTCGGCCCGTACATGTTGGTGGCGAGCGACGCGGACCCGGCCAGCGAGGCGGCGAGCGCGGGCGGCAGCGCCTCGCCGCCGACCAGGACCCGGAGGCCCGTGAACGCGGCCGGGTCGAGCGTGCCGAGCAGCGACGGGGTTCCCTGGACGACCGTCGCGCCCGCCAGGAGCCTCGCGAGCGCGGCCGGGTCGCGGACGGTGTCGCGGGCCGCCAGGACGACCGTCGCCCCGCTGGTCAGGGGAACGAGCAGCTCAAGGGCGGCGATGTCGAACGCGATGGTCGTGACCGCGACCAGCCGGTCACCGGTGCCGAGGTTCAGCCGGTCGCGGGTGGTGAGCAGGAAGTTCGCGAGCGCGCGGTGCGGGATCGCCACGCCCTTGGGGCGGCCGGTGGAGCCGGAGGTGTAGATGACGTACGCGAGGTCGTCCGGGCGCCGGATCGGCGTGCGCGTGTTTCCGGCGTTGCGCCGAGAGCCGTCGAGGACGAGGAGGTCCGTCCCGTCCGGGAGGAGCGGCGCGGTCTCGCCGGTGACGATCGCGCAGAGCGGCCCGGCGTCGTCCAGCATGGAGGCGAGCCGGCCGGCGGGGTGGTCGAGGTCGAGCGGCAGGTAGGCGGCGCCCGCCTTCAGGACGCCGAGCAGGGCTGCGACGAGATCGGGCGTGCGCGGCAATGCGAGCGCGACGACGGTCTCCGGCCCGGCGCCTCGGGCGCGCAACTCCGCGGCGAGCGCGGACGCCCGTTCCTCCAGGTCGGCGTAGGTGAGTGCGGTTCCGCCCGCCTCGACCGCCGTGGCACCGGGTGTCCGTGCCGCCTGCTCCTCGAACAGCGCGACGGCGTCGGTCGCGGGCAGGGCGCGGTCGGTGGCGTTGGCCTCAGCGATCAGGGCGCGCTCCCCCGCGCTCATGACCTCCAGCGCGCCGATCGGCCGGTCGGGGTCGGCCAGCGCGTCGCGGAGGAGCGTCTCCAGGTGGGCGAGCAGCGCGTCGATGCGCTCGTCCTCGAACAACTCGCGCCGGAACGTCGCCTCGACCGTCATTCCCTGCGGCCGGACGAAAGCCTCCAGCGACAGGTCGAAGTGCGTGGTGCCGTTGTGGACGTGCGTCCAGCTCGACGTGATGCCGGGCAGGTCCAGCTCGCCGATCTCCTGGGCGAGGAAGAGGAGCATCGTGTCGAAGAAGGCCGAGCGCCCCCGTCCGCGCGCGGGCCGCAGTTCCCGGACGAGCCGGTCGTACGGCAGCGCCTGGTGCGCGAACGCCTCGGTGACCGTGCGGCCTACCCGGCGCAGCGCCTCCCGGAACGTCGGCGCCCCGGACAGGTCGGCGCGCAGCACGAGCGTGTTGCCGAAGTTTCCGACGAGCCGCTCCACCTCGGCGTGCTCGCGGTTCATCGCCGACGACCCGACCGCCACGTCCTCGGCGCCGGTGTAGCGGTGCAGCAGGACCGCGTAGCCGGCGGTCATCACCATGTACGGGGTGAGGTTCTCCTCGGCGGCGAGCTTCCGCATCCCCTCGGTCACGGCGTCGTCGAAGCGGCGCGCCCGCCGTCCCCCGCGCTCGGACACGACCGCGCCGCGCGGCCGGTCGGCGGGCAGGTCGAGCGGAGCGGGCGGCGGATCGAGGTGCTCGCGCCAGTACGCGAGGTCGTCCTCGGCGGGGGGCCGCCGCTGCTCCCAGTCGGCGTAGTCGGCGTACTGGACGTCCAGCGAGGGCAGTCTGCCGGGCTCACCGGCGAGGGCGGCGCGGTAGAGCGCGGAGAGGTCGCGTGAGAGAGAACCCCAGGTCATGCCGTCCCAGGCGATGTGATGCACGACGAGGACCAGCGCGTGCTCGTCCTCGCCGAGCCTGAGCAGCTCCAGCCGGATCGGCCGTCCGGCCCGCAGGTCGAACGGGACCGCGGCCAGCCGCGCCGCCCGCTCCTCGGCGTCCGCACAGGCGACGGGCGGCAGGTCGAGCGAGTCGTCCTCGGTGACGATCTGCACGGCACCCTCGCCGGGCGCGTCCGCGTAGACGGTGCGGAGGACGGCGTGCCGCCGGATAAGCCCCCGCAGCGCCTCGCGGAGAGCCGTTGCGTCGAGCGGCCCGGACATGCGGATGAGCAGGCAGACGTTGTAGGCGGGACTGTCCGGGAAGGCGCGGTGGTGCAGCCACATGCTCTGCTGCGCGTGGGACAGGGGAGCCGGTCCGTCCGCTCCGCGAGGGGCGAGCCGGGCGGTGTCCGCGCCCAGGCCGGCCTCGGCCATCATCCGCCGCATCAGTTCGCGTCGCCGCGCCGTCGTCTGCTCCTGCACGCTCAACTCTTCCGTCGTCGGCTCCGCCATAGCGAATTAGGTTAGCCTTGCCTAAGAAAATCATGCAAGGTTAGCCTTACCTAAGTTCGACCTCCGGCCGCGAAAGGGAGCCGCCTTGTCCACTGGTCTGCCGAACCCCGCCGAGCCGGTCGTCGAGCACTCCTCGGCACCGCTCGCCCTCATGGCCCGCCTGGCCGGATCGGGCCTGTTCAGCGACTACGTCGTGTACGAGCGGCCCGGCTCATGGACGTTCGCGGGGGGCATGCTCGCCGAGGTCGTCCTCGACGCCGACGCCGTCCACGCCCACTGGCCGGGCCGGGCCCTCACCAGCCGACCCTGGACGGGCCGTCCCGCCGACGCGCTCCGCGAGACCTTCGCCGACGCTCCGCTGCCCGCGTGGAACGCCTACGGCTGGATCGCGTTCGAGTCCGCCGCTCCTCGCCCCACCGGCCGGCTCGCGCACCTGATCGTCCCCCGCACCGAGGTACGGGCCGAGCACGGCCGCGTCACCGTCACCGGCGTCGACCGGACCGACATCGAGCAGGTGACCAAGCTCCTGGCCAAGCCGGACGGCCACCCCGTCGGCGAGCCCTCCCCCGTCGACGTCCGCGTCGGCGGCGACCCCTACCGCGCGCGCGTCGCCGAGGCCGTGGCCGACATCCACGCGGGCCGCTACCAGAAGGTCATCGTGTCGCGCCGCCTGGACGTCCCCCACCCGGTCGACGTCGTCTCGACCTACGTCCGGGGCCGCGAGGCCAACACCCCGGCCCGCTCGTTCCTGCTCGACCTGGGCGGCTTCCAGGCCACCGGGTTCAGCCCCGAGGTGCTCGCGAGCGTCGACCCGGCGGGGCACGTCATGACCCAGCCCCTCGCCGGCACCCGCGCCTTCGGCCTCGGCGCCGACACCGACGCGCGCACCCGCCGCGACCTGGAGACCGACCCCAAGGAGATCTACGAGCACGCCGTGTCCGTCCGCACCTCCCAAGAGGAGCTGTATCGGGTGTGCGAACGGGAGAGCGTCCGTGTCACGGGCTTCATGACGGTGAAGGAGCGCGGGACCGTCCAGCACCTGGGCTCCAGTGTCAGCGGCACCCTCTCCCCCGGCCGCACCGCATGGGACGCCCTGGACGCCCTCTTCCCCGGCGTCACCGCGTCCGGCATCCCGAAGCCGGAGGCGATCGAGGCCGTCACCCGCCTGGAGGAGCGCCGCGGCCTGTACTCGGGCGCCGTCGTCACCGTCTCCCATGACGGCGCGCTGGACTCCGCCCTCGTCCTGCGCGCCCTCTACGCCGAGAACGGCCGCGCGTGGCTGCGCGCGGGCGCCGGGATCGTCAGCGCCTCGACCCCCGACCGCGAGTACGAGGAGACCTGCGAGAAGCTCTCCAGCATCGCGCCCCACGTCGTCGCGCAGACCTGAGCCGGCGGCGGGTAGGGACCCGCCATGCCGGAACTTCCAGACGTCGAAGGCTTCCGCCGGGTGCTCGCCGAGCACACCGGCAAGCGGATCGCCTCGGTATCGGTGCTCGACTCCGGAGTCCTGCGCGGAGTCACCGCCCGGCGCCTGGACACGGCGCTGCGCGGCCACCGCTTCGAGGAACCGCACCGCCACGGCAAGTGGCTGCTGGCCCCGGCTCATGGCCCGGTGCTGCTGCTCCACTTCGGCATGACGGGCTCGCTCACGTGGCACCACCCGGACGAGCCCCGCCACCGCCACGACCGCGTCATCTGGAGGCTCCCCGACGGCGAACTGCGCTTCCGCGACATGCGCAAACTGCAGGGCGTCCACCTGGCCGCCAGCACCAGAGAGGCGGACGAGACCCTTGAGAACCTGGGCCCCGACGCCCTGGACTTCTCCCGCAACGCCTTGGCGGCCGCCCTCTCCCACCACCGCGGCCGTCTCAAGACGACCCTCACCGACCAATCGGTCATCGCCGGCCTCGGCAACCTCCTGGCCGACGAGATCTGCTGGCGGGCCCGCATCAACCCCCTGAGCCCCGCCCGCGCCCTGACCACCCCCGAGGTCGCCGCTCTCCACCGAGCAATGCGCCGAGTCCTCCGCGACTCCATCAAGGCGGAACGCGTCCCACCCCGACCAACCTGGCTGACCGGCGCCCGAGACGCCAAGCCCCCCGTCTGCCCACGCTGCGGCACCCCCTTGGAAGCCCGCCGCCTATCCGGCCGCAGAACAACCTGGTGCCCCACCTGCCAACCCATCGAGCCCTGACGAGCCGGCCGCCCAGGCGGCTTGACCAGCCGGTTCGTCGGAATGCCGGATATCGTGGCGATCATGGCGCAGATCCGCTACCTCCAGGGCGACGCGACCTCCCCGCAGGCCAAGGGCCCCAAGATCATCGCGCACATCTGCAACAACCGGGGCGGATGGGGCAAGGGCTTCGTCCTGGCGATATCCAGACGCTGGCCGGAGCCCGAAGCGGCCTACCGGCGCTGGCACCGCGACCGCGCCACCAACGACTTCGAACTGGGCGCGGTCCAGCTCGTCCAGGTCCGACCCGACATCTGGGTCGCCAACATGATCGGCCAACACGGCATCAAGACCGGCCGAAGCTCCGGCCCGCCGATCCGCTACCAGGCAGTGGAGCAATGCCTCCACCGGCTGGCCGCACGGGCCATCGACCTCGAAGCGACCGTCCACATGCCCCGCATCGGCTGCGGCCTGGCCGGCGGACGATGGGACCGCATCGAACCCCTCGTCATCAACCAGCTCACCGAACCCGGCATCTCCGTCACCGTCTACGACATGCCATAGGCCCGCTTGTCGGGCTTGGGCAGCCCGGCTCTCCATCCCGCCTAGGGAGTGGATCGCTGCTCGACATGGTAAGAAGTCTGTTCTGGAACGGGACGGGGAACGCCGATGAGCAGGTGTGAGGTTTATTTTTCGGTTGACGTGGAGGCCGATGGGCCGATTCCGGGGCCGTATTCCATGTTGAGCTTCGGCATGAGCGCATGTGGAAGCTTCGACGGGGACGAGTTCAGGCCGGTGGATCCGGCCGAGACCACGTTCTACGCGGAGCTGAAACCGATCAGCGACGCCTACGTCCCGGAGGCATTGGCGGTCAGTGGCCTGGATCGCGACCGCCTCGCCGTCGAGGGGCGCGATCCGGGCGAGGCCATGAACGCGGCCGCTGACTGGGTGACCGCGGTGGCGGCATCGGCGGGTGGGTCGCCGGTATTGGTGGCGTATCCGCTCGGCTTCGACTGGATGTTCCTGTACTGGTACTGGACGCGGTTCGCTGAGGCCGGATCCCCTTTCGGACACTCCCGGCACATCGATCTCAAGACCGCTTACGCCACCAAGGCCCGCAGTCCGATCATTCGCTCGACCAAACGCCAGATGCCCGGCGAGCTGCTGTCGGACCGCCCTCACACGCATAATGCGCTGGACGACGCGATCGAGCAGGCCGAGCTTTTTCACAATCTGGTCCGCTGGGCCGGGCATCCGCGTCGGCAAGGCAAGGACCTTGGCGGAGTGATGGGAACCTGACCCCCTCAGGGAGAATGCGGAAGCGCGCTGAGGCCGGCGAAGGACCCGCCCGTCTCCATGGCGCGGGCGTGCCGGAGATCGAGGAGGCCGTGCTGTCGGAGGTCGGGGTGCGGCAGCACGAGTGGCGGATCGAGGCCCGGGAGTACGCCCGGCATGAGCGCCGCCGTGGCCGTCGCTTCGCGTTCACGCGGCTCGTTCCGGCTCGGACGGCGTTGGTGGTGATCGACATGGTGCCGTTCTTCGTCTCCGACAACCCCTACTGCCGGGGGATCGTGCCCAACATCGGCCGCCTCGCCGATGCCCTCCGGGCGGCGGGCGGCACGGTCGCCTGGGTCCTGCCCGCGGTGGGCGAACGCACGGCGGTGGCCGACGAGTTCTTCGGGCCGGAAACGGCCGAGAAGTACCGTACTTCCGGCGGCGTGGGCCCGATGACCGAGCGCCTGTGGCGTGACTTCGTGGTCCATGCCGATGATCTGCTGGTGGAGAAGTCCGCGGCCAGCGCCTTCTTTCCGGGGCGCTGCCCCCTTCCCGACCTGCTGGAGCAGCGCGCGATCGACACCGTGCTCATCACCGGCACCGTCACCAACGTGTGCTGCGAGTCCTCGGCACGGGACGCGAGCACTCTCGGACTCCGGGTCATCATGGTCGCCGACGCGAACGCGGCACGCCGCGACCAGGACCACAACGCCACCCTGCACACCGTCTACCGCTCCTTCGGCGACGTCCGCCCGACGTCCGAGGTGCTCACCATGATCGGATCAGCGCCCGCCGACGGCGCGAACCGGCGGCGGGGCCCGTAGTCCGCAGACCGTTGGTGTTCCAGGCCCGCAGTCGGACGGTGTCACGTCATGGCCGGGCGCGGACGTCGCGCGGCCGTCCGGGTGCCCCTGCTGAACGGAGGCTCCGCGCCAGGGTGGGGATCATCACCGTCGCAGCGACGAGGTGCAGCCCCAGGAGTGCGGTGATGGTGGCCGTGTCCGCCCCGGAGAGGAAGGGCGGGACCAACGAGATCGCGGTCAGCGACACCGCCGTCCACACGAACCGCTCGGCGGGGCGGGCGCTCCAGCGAAGAAGAGCGGCGGCGATGACGATGCCCACGACCGAGAAGAAGCCGGTCACCACGGCGAACCCGGGCAACGGGATCGACTCGCCGCCGGCGGGGAGCTCGAAGTCGACGCCGGCGGCCTGGGCAAGCGCGGCGGCGAGGGTGGTGGCCACCATCGCCGCGAGCGTGGCGATGAGGCCGGTGACGGCGAGCCTGCGGAGTCCGCGGGTGTGGCCCGTCCGACCCGGTGCCGGGTCTGCGACGACCCCGGTGTCATTCATGGCGTTCATGTCATTCTCCGTCATTCGGTGGCTGGCGTAGGGGTGGGTTGACTGGCGTGTGACGGTCCCGGCCTTAGGGGTGACGACGCGTACCCTCGCCGTGCGGCGGCCGGGGTTCCGCAGGGCGCGGACGCCGGTGCCCCGGAGCCAGAACCCGGCGTCGCGTCCGAGTACCGGTCCGGGCTCACCCCCGCGCAGTTCCAGCTGCACCCGCCCGTGGGTGACGACGCCGAACGCGTCGCACCAGTCCGCCGCGGCCACCGCGACACGTGCGCCGCCGCGCAGCGTGAGCGTCCGCACCGGGACTACTCCGTGCCGTCCGCCGGCAGGCGCTCGGGCAGCTCGAGCCGCGCGAACCGGTCACCGTGGAACGTGACGAGCTCGCTGATCGCCCCGCCGGTGATGCGCAGCACGTCGAGCGTCAGCGGCAGGTACGCGCCCTCCCGCTCCTGCCAGAGGTAGAAGGCGACGGCGGGCTGCCGGTTCACCGAGGTCTGGACGGCGCGCAGGCCCTCCAGGCGCTCGAAGCCGTCCTCGATCCAGTCGTTCACCACCTTGTCGCGGCCGACGAGCAGGCCCGGCGTGGGCGGCATGGAGAAGCGCACGTCGTCCCGAAGCAACGCGGCGAGCCCGTCGACGTCCGTGGCCACGCTGGCGTCGGTGAAGCGGCGCACCAGCTCGCGCGTCCCGGCGTCCCCCTCCCCGCCGGTCCAGTCCTGCCGCTCGGCGGGCAGGTGCTCCCGCATCCCGGCGCGGGCCCGCTGCAGCGCGCTGTTGACGGAGTTGACGGAGTCCCCGAGGAGCTCCGCGACGTCCTTGGCCGGCCAGCCGAGCACGTCCCTCAGGATCAGCACGGCCCGCGGGCGGGGTGCGAGGTGCTGGACGGCGACCAGGTACGCCAGCTCGATCGTCTCCCGCGCGACGGCGACGGCCTCCGGCTCGTCCGCGTCGCCCGCGGGCAGCTCGTCGAGCAGCCGGTCCGGATAGGGCTGCAGCCACGGCACCTCGCCGCCCGTCGCCGGCTCCGGGCGGCGCTTGGCGAGCAGGTCCAGGCAGGCGTTGGTGGCGATCCGGTACAGCCAGGCCCGGAACGTCGACCGCCCCTGGAAGGTCTCCCGCCGCCGCCAGGCGCGCAGGAACGTCTCCTGCACGGTGTCCTCGGCGTCCTCGAACGATCCGAGCATCCGGTAGCAGTGGACGTGCAACTCCCGCCGGTGCCGCTCCGCCAGCCCCGAGAACGCCGGCTCGTCGACCTCGCCCAGCCCGCTCACGCTCACCTCCGCCGGCCGCGTGTCCGCACTCATCACGTCATCCTTCCCTCTCGTCGTGTTCCGTCATAGGTGTGACGGGTGCGGCCGCGAGAACTCATCACCGGGGTCTGCCGGTGCGGGGCGAGTCGGCGGCAGCGGGGCCGCCACTGGCGGCGGTGGGTGCGGATAGGGGGTAGCTCAATCGGGAGAGCACTTAGACCCGGTGGGCGCAACCACATCCGCCCTCCCCCACACGAGCCGGCCGCTCCCCACAACAACGCGGCGGGCCGGGTGGGCTCGGTCCTGTTTGTCAGTGGCATCGGGGATGCTGGCGGCTCATGTCAGCGAGACAGGGAGCCTCCAGTTGTCGATCCGTGTTGTCGGCCGTCGCCGTGGGATGGTGTCGCTGAGGGCGGAGTTTCCAGGCGCGGAGTTCATCGATGTGACCTCCAAGGCGCCGGAGCCGTGGGTGCGGTTGAGTCCGCTCTACCCGCACGGCGGCATCCCGGTCCCCTACTGCGACGGCGTGACCAGTCAGTCCGTGGAAGGGATCTGGCAGGCTCTCAAGGTCTTCGACGGGTCCGATGTCGACCCCGCGAAGCTCGAGATCACCACGATGAAGGGGTTGAAGCGGACGGTGCGTCGACACGGCCCTGTCAAAGGCCACCGCACCGGCCTGCACGGCGACCGACTTCTGTCCTATGAGTCAGCCAGGCGCCGGATCTACCTGCCGGCTTACCGGTGGGTTCTCGAACACCGCGTCGCCGATCTGGTGGAGCGGCTCCGCGAGAAGAAGGATGTCGTGCTCCTCGACTACACCACCAACGGCGACGTCACCGATCCCGCCAGCCCTCTTTCCCACGCCGCGCTCATCCAACTGCACATAGAGGGGCGCTGGCCGCGAGAAGGCGACGCGGATGCCGCCGGCGCATCAGCGACGGGATGAGCGGGCCCGCCGATATTCGAATGCGAACGGATCCGGGGCGGGCTACCTTTTGATCAGCGCGTCGGGCCCGGTGCCCGCACGGGTCGAAGGCCATCGGTTATCTCTTTCCAACAGATGCAATCCGGTGGTCGTTTCCACATCCGTGCCGGCACCCGGCCCTACGGGTCGGGCTATACGCATATGGGAGGGCGGGTCGAAGTCCGCCGGTTATCGTAATCCAAGGGTCGCAGGTTCGAATCCTGCCCAGCCGACGAAGTCGGCTGGTGGCGCAGTCAGGCAGCGCATTGGGCAAAAACCCGGCGGGCGCAACCACATCCGCCCTCCCCTATGCAGGCCGACCGCTCCCCCACATCCGCCCCACCGGCGGGTCGAAACTCCTGGAGGCCCCTAATGGCCCGTGACCCTCTCGCTTCGGTGTCCACCGTCGACACGCCGCAGAGCCGGCCGATTCCCGGCCGCGAGACCGAGCAGGTCCGCAACAACGCCGGCGGCTACGGGTTCGCCAAGGACCTGTGGACCCGGCTGGAGGACTTCCTCATCCTCGGCACCACCGGCGGCACCTACTACGTCGGTGAGGACAGGCTCACCGCCGACAACGCGCAGGTCGTGTTCGACGCGATCGCCGCGGACGGTGTCCGGGTCGTCGACCTCGCGACGGAGATCTCTACTGCGCGTCCGCCTCGGGCTCCGAAGAACCGTCCCGCGCTGTTCGTCCTGGCCGCCGCGGCGGCGCGCGGGGACGCCGACACGCGGCAGGCCGTGAAGGCGTCGCTGGCGCAGGTCGCGCGGACGACGGACCACTTCGCGACGTTCTTCGGGTACTGGAAGAACCTCGGCGGCAAGGCCACCGCCGGCGGGACCGCGCCGGTGATCGGGCGCGCGATGCGGACCGCGCTCGCGTCGTGGTTCCTCAAGGGCGACGTCGACCAGGTCGCGTGGCGGGTGTGCAAGGCGCGCCAGCGCAAGACCCCGTCCGGGGAGGCGTTCGCGCTGCGGGACGCGCTTCGCATCGCGCACCCCAAGGCCGACTCACCGGCGCGGCGCGCCCTGTTCGGGTGGATCGCTGGGAACGTCTCCGACGAGGACGTGCGGACGCAGGTGCCCTCGGTGGACGCGTTCCTTACGGCGCAGGCCGTCACCAGCCCGGTCGCGGCGATCGACGTCGTGCAGGACCGGGGCGTGCCGTGGGAGTTCCTCCCCGACGCGGTTCTCACCGACCCGGGCGTGTGGGACGAGCTCGTCGACACGATCGGGATGACCGCGCTGATCCGGAACCTGTCCCGGATGACGCGGATCGGGACGCTGACCCCGATGGGCGACGCGACCCGCCGCGCCGCAACCCGGCTCACTGACGCCGACGCGCTCGCGAAGGCCCGGATCCACCCGATGGACCTGTTCCTCGCTCTGCGCGTGTACGGGGCCGGTCACGCGCAGCCGAACCCGCGCGCCGACGTCCAGCGCTGGTCGCCGGTGCCCGCGATCGCCGACGCGCTCGACGAGGCGTACGAGCTGTCGTTCGGGCACATGGAGCCGTCCGGCCGGCGGCTGCTGATCGCGGTCGACTCGTCCGGGTCGATGTCGTGGGGCGGCGTGCGCCACGGCGGGACCACGCTGGGGTCCTGCTACGAGGTCGGCAACGCCATGGCGGTCATCCTCCACCGCATCGAGGGCGGCGACTGCCACGTCATCGACGTCGACACCGCCGTGCACGCCTCCAGGGTGACCGCGCGCACCAACCTGCGCGAGATCGGCTCGTGGCGGCCCAGCGGCGGCGGCACCGACCTGTCACTGCCGTTCCAGTGGGCGCAGCAGCAGCGCCTCGACGTCGACGGGGTCGTGGTCTTCACCGACAACGAGACGTGGGCGGGCCGGCAGCACCCGTCGCAGGCGCTCGCCGCCTACCGCAGGGCCGTGAACGGCGACGTGCGGGTCGTGCTCGCGGCGATGGCCGCGAACGGGCACACCATCGGCGACCCTCGCGACGAGGGCGTGCTGAACATGGCGGGCCTGGACGCGTCGCTGCCGATGGTCGTGAACGGCTACTTCCGTTGAGGTTCCGGGGCAGATGGCGATCTGCCCCGGAGGCCGCATCAGTCCGCCGCCTGAACGGGCTGCCGGAGGACGGTCTTGAACTTGGCGGGCTCGGTCCGGCGGTGGTCGCCGAGGTAGACCTCGTGATGGTGCCCGGACATCCGCAGGTTGTGGGCGGCGAGGTACTCGTGATGGAGCCTGGCGAGTGCAGGGCCCTCATCGTCGTAGGGTCCGACGTGCAGGAGTTGGGCGCAGGTGCCCTCCTTCAGGCTTTCGCGGCGGACCTCGGCGATCGCCGGCAGGCCCTTCTTCGCCAGCGCGGCCCGCTTGGCCTCCTCGATGAAGTCGTCGCTGATCCAGTCGGGCTGGCTGATGAGCATGCGCCATTGCCAGGCGCCCTTCTCGCGGGTGACGAACACCTCCGGGTCGTCGGACCACCACAGCCCTTCGAGCGGCCCGACGACGAAGTCCCGGCCGAGGTCGGCCTTGCTGGCGAACTTGATCGTGTAGGCGACGGCGTAGAGCGCCTCGACGGCGCGGGCGTAGCCGGCGCTGGTGTTGGGGTCGCCGCTTCCGTCGGCGGCGATGAACCGCTGCGCGGGCACGTCGACCAGCGCCCAGTCGGTGTTCTTCGGCGCGTAGCACTGCTTGAGTTCTCGTTTGATGTCATAGCGGGTCGTCATGGCCGTCTGCCTTTCTGGCTCGGGGCTCGGTGGTGGATCGGTCGTCGGCTCCGGCCGCCCGGTAGTCGGCCAGCCACCGCTGCTCGACGGCCAGCTGGCCCAGCGAGTAGTCGAAGATGGCGCGGACGAAACCAGGCATGCCGGGTTGAGCGTCGCGGGCCGCTCTGATGGCGGCCATCCGCTCCGCCAGGGCGGCGGCGCGCCGGTCGAGCGCGGCCCGCAGGCGCTCGGGCGGAACGACCGGCTGGTTGGCCAGCCCGACCAGGAGGGGCGGGAACACCGGCCGGAGTTCGGCCACCGCGGCCTCGGCCGCCCTCGCGCACGCCTCGCGGCCCGCGGATGTGGGCTCGTACACGCGGCGCGCCTTTCCCCGGACGGGACGCGGCGCGTCGACCTCGGTGATCAGCCCGCGGTCGCGGAGCCGGGTCAGCAGGTAGTAGATCGAACTGAAGCCGATCTCGGTCCACTCGCGCATGCCCCGGGCGGTGATGACCTCGTCCAGCTCGTAGCCGTACCTCGGCTTCTCCACGAGCAGGCCGAGCAAGGTCAACTCAGCTGGCGTCAGGTCTGCGGCCACCTGCTTACTCTAGTACTAGAATAGAGGGCGATCGGTCGCTTCCCTCTGCTGCTCTCCGTCAGGCGTGCTGGGGCGCAGACCTCGATGGGCGCTGTTCAGTCACCTGCGGCGGGCGGGAAGTCGAAGTCCCACGCCATCTCCCACACCCACATGCCCGACCCGAGGTCGGTGGTGGCCAGCAGGGTGCCGTCCCGGCTGAGCGCCGCGCTGTAGAGCGTCGCGCCATGGCCTTCCAGGGTGCGCAGGCAGCGCCCGGAGCCGACCTCCCACACCCGGACCTGCCGGTCCTCGCCGGTGACGGCGAAGGTCCCGTCGGCACTGAGGGCGAACACGCTGAGGAGGTTCGGGATCGGCAGGGCGGTGACGATCTCGCCGGTGCCGGTCCGCCACACGTGCAGCGCGTTCTGGTCGGGGGACGCGCCCAGCCTGCCGTCGGCGCTGAAGGCGACGGGGGTGTCCATCCCACCGCTCGCACCCTGGCTGCGGAAGGAGTACCGGAGGTCGCCGGTGCCCACGTCCCACGCGCCGACGAACAGGCCGTGGGAGACGAACAGGGTCCGGCCGTCCGCGCTGAAGTCCAGGCGCTCGTCGCGCGGACGCGACCGCAGCGTCCACGCGGGGCGGTCCTCCCCCAGCGGCCACAGATGGATCTCGTTCTCGTCGAGCGGGCCGCCGAAGCGGTTCGCCTCCGGGTGCGTGCCTCCGTGCGTGGCCGCGAACCGGCCGTCCGGGCTGAGCGCCGCCGCGTGGACGCTGCCGCCGTGCGCCCGCCACGCGTGCAGGATGCTTCCCGCGGGCAGGTCGCGGAGGCGGAGGCCGCCGGTCCGGTCGCCGATCAGGATGCGGTCGCCCACCGGGTTCACCGCGAACGCGCTGATGGCGCCGAACTCGTCGGTGAACAGGCGCTTGACGCCGGTTTCGAGGCTCAACTGGCGGATCGTGCCCGAGGACGTCAGGACCAGGAGCAGCATCCCGTCCACGCCGAACCGGATGTCCCTGGCGGTTCCGCCCTCGCCTCGGTCGAAGGTGTGCAGCCGCTCCCCTGCGGCGACGTCCCAGACGTCCACCTCACCGGTCCAGCGGCCGGTCGCCGCGATGAGACCGTCCTCGCGCAGGGCCAACGTCGGGGGCTGCGTGAACTCGCTGTGCCCGTCGTAGGAGTACAGCGGCGACGCGCTGAGCAGGGTGGACCTGCGGCCGTGCTCGCCCACCCGCGCCCACGCCGCCCGCAGGTCCGGGTGAAGGCCGAAGCCGGGCATCCGCTGGGCGGACCTCAGCGCCTCCGCCGCGGCCGAGTGCCGGCCCCGGCTCGCCAACTCGTCGGCGCGGTCCACCAGATCGCGGAACACGTCGTCCGCGCGGGTGAGTTCGCCGGCCGACCGCGGCCGCGCGTAGTACCACGGGGCCTGATAGCCGCCGGTGGGAAGCGAACGCACCGCGATGCGCCCCCAGGGCAGGCCGACCACCGCCGCCCGGCCGTCCGCGCTGACGTCGATGGAGCACGCCCAGCGGGCGTCGGACGGCAGTTCCCGGTCGATCGTGCGCAGGCAGCGGCCGGTCGAGGCCTCCCACACCTGCACCTGCGAGCCGCCGTCCGCCGAGGTCACCACGGTCGGCCCTGCCGCGGCGAGCGCGACGTCCTCCACGTGCCGCCATGCGTGCGGCACCTCGCTGACCACGGCGCACCGCCGCGCGTCCCACAGGGTGAGCGGCCCCTGCCACCAGGCGACCACGGCGTATCGAGCGTCGGCTGACACGCCGCCGACGTCCATCGCGCTGGTGTGGACGGGACGGCCGTACAACGTCCCTCTGGCGGGCCCGGCCAGCATGCCGGCGCATTGTTCGCTTCCCACGTCCCACGAGCGGACGGTGCAGTCATGGTCCGAGCCGAACGACGCGGACAGGGCTCTGCCGCCGTCCTGGCTCAGCGCCAGAGATGTGACGGGTCCGGCATGTCCGCGCAGAGCGGCGACGCAGCGCGCCTCGCCGGTCTCCCACACCTGGATCGTGCCCTGCGCGGACCCTGTCGCGACGTATCGGCCGTCGCCGCTCACGGCCACGGTCTGGACATCGTTCACCGCCGGCCGCCTCCGCAGCCGCCGGCCTCGCTTGAGATCCCACAGGTCGACGGTGCCGTCCTCCAGGACGGCGGCCCCGAGCGCCCCGGCCGCGTCCATCGCCAGGGCGGCGACCGGCTGCCCGCGCCTCGCCAGTGTGCGCTGTCGCCGGCCGGAATCCGTCGCCCACAGAAGCAGCCTGCCCGTCCGATCGCCGGACAGGACGAGGCCGCCGTCCGCACTGATCGCGACCGCGGAGATGTCGTCCTCCACGCGACGTGGGCCTTTCCGGGCCCGCGGGTCGAGGTCGGCACGGATCTGCGGCGGGCGGCGCTCCCACTCGGCCAGCGCCTCGGCGGCGTCCGGGGAGGCGGGATCGGCCGCGACCGCCTCCCGCAGCAGCTCACCGGCCGGCTCGTCCTCGTGCCGCTCCAGTTGCACCGCACCCAGGAGAAGGGCGCCGTAGCCCGCCCGGCCGGCTCCGGACGCGGCCAGCGCGGCCTCGATGTTGGAGACGACCTCCTCGCCGGTCTCCTGGCCCGCCCGCCATCGGTGCAGGCCGAAATTGTAGACCGACGGCAGGTGGTACGGGTCGGTGCCGATCGCCCGCCGCCACAACTCCTCGGCCTCCTCGGTCCGGCCGAGGTCCAGGAGCGAGAGGGCCTGGTTCGACAGGCCGTCCGACAGCAGCCGCGCCGCCTTGGGCGCGGGCCGCTCGTAGTCGGCGCCGAGGACCTCGCGGTACGCCTCGACGAGCGTCGCCGCCAACTCCCCGAAATCGGCCGGACGCGCCGCCGGGTCCTTGGTGAGGCACCGGCGCAGCACGGTCACCACCGCCGGCGGGACCGGCACCGGCGTGTCGTCGTCCAGTACGGCTTCCAGCGCCTCCCGAGCGGCCTGGCCGCGGCGCGTCGGCAGCCGTCCGGCGAACATCTCCAGCACGGTCACCGCCCACGACCACACGTCGGTCGCCGCGGTCAGCCGGACGTCCCGGTCCCCCGCGGCCGCGGCCGCCTGCTCCGGGGAGCAGTACGCGGGCGTCATCCCGCCGAAGGTGACCGTCTCCGGACGGCCTCCAGGCCGCGCCGCCTCGCCGTTCCCCGCTCGGGCCTTGGCCAGGCCGAAGTCGGTCACCTTCGCCGTGCCGTCAGCTTCCAGCATCACGTTCGCGGACTTGACGTCCTGGTGGACGAGCCCCGCCTCGTGTGCGTGCTCGAGCCCCCACGCCGTCTGCACGGCTATGTCGAGGATGCGGGCCAGCGCCGCCTGCCGGCCGCCCGCGTACAGCTCTCCACTGCTCACGGCCTGAGCCAGGTTGCCGCCGTCGACCCATTCCGCGAACACCCGGGGCACGCCCTCGATCGTGCGGACATAGGCGCAGGCGACCGTGTGCGGGTGCAACCCGAGCCCGATCCACGTGCCGGCCTCGGCCTCGAAGTAGGCGCGGTCCTCCGGGGTCCGGACCAGCTCGGGTCGCGGCGTCTTCACGGCCATGTCCACCCGCCAGCCGCGATGACGCACCCGATGCACCACCCCCATCCCGCCGCTGTGCACCACGCCGAGCACCTCGTACAGGCCGAGCACGACCTCTCCCGGCACCCACTCCCTAGTCGCCTCCATGGCGTCAGTCTGCGCGATTCCCGCGCGGTCCGCGTCCTGGAACCGTGGGCGGGCTCATCGGGGGCAGGTGGGGCGGTAGTCCAATGCGGGGAGGGCTTGGCGCCATTCCTTTTCTGTCAGGCCGCCGGTGGTGTTCTGGCAGAGGGCCGCCTTCGTCAGGGCGGGGGCCAGGTCGTGGGTCAGGACGGTGCCGGCCTCGGCGGCGCTGGTGAGGGTTCTTCCGTCTTCGGAGAACGCCAGGGCGCCGATGGCGGTCTGGTGGCCGGTCAGGGGGAGCGCGTACGGGCGGCCGGATTCGACCTCCCATAGGCGGATCTGGCCCAGCTCGTCGCCGGTGGCGAGCAGGGTGCCGTCCGGGGAGAGCGCGGCGGCCCTGACGTAGCTCTTGTGGCCGCGCAGGACCAGGCCGCGCGAGCGGAGCGTCCTGCCGTCGGTGAGGAGGACCTTCTGGTCCGTCTCGGCTCCCTCGGCGCTCACGATCGTGTGTCCGTCGCGGCTCATGGCGAGGACGGTGAGGAGGGACGTGTCGTCGGTTCGGGCGAGGACCCGGCCGGACGGGTACTCGATCAGGCCGGACTGGCCGTCCGTCATCACGGCCTTTCCGTCCGGGCGGAACACGATCCGTTTGACGAAGCTGTCGGCGGACGACGGCAGCGCGCGGATCTGCCGGAATGTCTTCAGATCCCAGAACTGGAGTTCTCTGGCGGTGCCGCGGCGGACCAGGAGCGCCAGGCCTCGGCCGTCCGGGGAGAGCGCCATGGCCTGGATCGCGTCGGTGGGCTGCGGCAGCGTCACATCGCCGAGCTTCGTGTACTTCCCGGCGTCGGTGACGGTGACCGTGCGGGCGTTCTTGTAGATGGCCAGCCGGGCGCCGTTGGCGCTGATGGCCAGGTCGTTGCCGTTGCCGGAGTACTCGTAGTCGGACGCGAGGTTGAACCCGCCGTTGGCGGCCCGCTTCCGCCGCACGTCCCAGAAGGGGACCTTGGCTCCGCTGCGGTACGCCATCGTGGAGGCGTCCGCGGACATGGCCAACTGCTGGAACAGGCCGCTGCCCTGGACGACCTGGGTGCTCACGAATGTGCTGATGTCGAGGGACGACACCTGGCCGGTCGCCGGCTCGATGCAGCGGAGCGCGCGGTTCTCGACGAAGCGGACCAGGGCGCAGTCGGCGGACGGCGCGTAGCGGACGACAGGCTGCGCGGGCGCGGACTGGTTGGCGCCGCCGTACTGGAGCCGCCACAAGGTCCTCGCCTGCGCCAGGTAGCGGCCGTCCTGGCTGAAGGCCAGGCTGGAGAGCGTCTTGGCCGGCCCGAGCCTGGCGAACGGCTCGTCCGCGCCCAGCTTCCAGACCAGGATCTCGGTCTCCTTGCCCGTGGCCGGGGCGTGCGCCACGGCGAGCAGCGAGCCGTCCGGGCTCACTTTGGCCGCGCTGACGTACCGGCCCTTGAGCGCCCGGTTGAGGCGGGGCAGCGCGATCGCCGTCCTGGCCGCCAGCTGGTCGACGTGCACCGCGCCCTGGGGCGTGACGCCCGCGACGATCTGGTCGCCCGCGTCGGCCGCGAGGATCTCGGCGCCGCCCTTCGGGCGCGTCCAGCTCAGCGGGACCTGCCGGAGAGTGCGCAGGTCCCAGACGGTGCGGGCGTCGCGGTCGCCGGCGAGCAGGAGGTGCCCGGACGGGCTCAGGTCGATGCCGTCGAAGACCGTCGCGTTGGCGCCGATCCTGCCGATGGGCAGCCTGCCTCGCTCCTTGCCGGACGAGGTGTCCCAGACGCGGGCCGTTCCGTCGTCCGCCCAGGTGACCATGGTGCGCGCGTCGTCGGTTACGACGAGGTCCACGGCGCCGGCTCCGGTCATCCCGAATTCGTGCAGCTCGGCGTGGGTGTCGATGTTCCAGAGGCTGGCCTTTCCGGCGTCCACGACGGCGAGGACGCGCCCGTTCGGAGACGGCTGGCGCCGGGTCGTCGCGCTCACGCCGGGCGGCATGAAGACGTCGCTCTCCCACTGGTACCGCAGCGCGACCAGCGCCTCCCTCGTCTCCTTCGTGTCGGAGAGGGAGCCGGCGGCGATGGCCAGCCTGCGAGCCGTCCTCGGGTCGGACTTGCGGACGGCCATCGCCACGGCCGCGAGGCGCCGCGCCTCGGCGTCGTCGCGCTGCCGCGCCACGGTGCGGCCCTGCTGGAAGACGAGCACGCCCGCGACGAGCGTCACCAGCAGCAGGACGGCGAGGACCCCGGAGACCGCCGTCCGCGCGGTGGACCGGCGGCGGACCGCCGCGCGCCCGGCGTCCAGGAACGCCTGCTCCAGCGTGTTCGGCCGCAGCGCGCGGCCGCCGCCCACGGCCCAGGTCATCGCCCGTTCGAGCCAGGTCCCCTGGAGGAGGTCGCCGGCCTTGCGGCCGTGCTCGTCCCACAGCCGCGCGCCCTCGGCGAGCTCCTGGTGGACGTCCAGGCCCGGCCGTTCGGCGGCGGCCCAGTCGCGCAGCCGCGGCCAGGCGCGCAGCAAAGCCGGTGAGGCGAGGGTGAAGCGCTGCCCGTCCCAGGTGAGCAGCCCCGCCCCCGTGAAGGCGGACAGGACGGCGTCGATCACGGGCTCCGGCGTGCGGCCGTCGCTGAACTCGGCGCGCGCCGCCGGGCGGACGAGGTCGTCCACGGCCGCCGCCATCCGCAGCAGGATCTGCGGGACGGCCTGCTGCGCCGCCGGGTCGAGGCTCCGCATCACCGCCTCGGCGCGCTCGCCCAGGGCAGGGGGCGCGGCCTTGGGCATGCGGACGGCCCGGGCCTCCCGTTCGCCCTGTTCCAGGAGGTCGGCGTCGGGTCGCCCGCCGAGCAGGCCGAGGAGCAGGCCCGGCGCGTCCGGGCGCCGGTCGGGGTCCTTGGCCAGCGCGGCCTCGACCATGGAGCGCAGCCGCTCGGGGACGGCGGAGGTGTCCGGTTCGGTGTTCAGGACCGAGTGCATGAGCTTGGGGAGGGTCTCGCCGCCGAAGGGCGCGCGGCCGGACGCGGCGAACAGGACCGTGGCGCCCCAGGCCCAGATGTCCACGGCGGGCCCGGGGCTCTTCCCCCGGAACACCTCGGGCGGCATGTACCGGGGCGTGCCCTTCATCCCGGTCGCGCTCTGCTCCATGTCCTCGGTGCGGGCGATGCCGAAGTCGATGACGCGGGGGCCGTCGGGTCCCAGCAGCACGTTCGCGGGCTTCAGGTCGCGGTGGACGACACCCGCCCGGTGGACGGTGGTCAGCGCGGTCGCGATCCCGACCGCCAGCCGGTACAGGTCGTCCGACTTGTAGGGGCCGTCCTCCTCCACCGCCTGCTGGAGGGTCGGGCCCGCGACGTACTCGCTGACGACGTACGGGGGCGCATGGTCCAGGTCGACGGCGAGGACCCGCGCCGTGCAGAACTGCGAGACGCGCCGCACCGCCTCGATCTCGCGGACGAACAGGTCGCGCTGCGCGCCGGAGTGGTCGCCGTGCAGCGTCTTGACCGCGACCCGGGCGCCGTCCGGCCCGTACCCCTCGTAGACGACGCCCTGCCCGCCGGTGCCGAGCCGCCCCGCGAGAAGGTAGTCGCCGAGCCTGGTCGGATCACCGGGTCCCAGTGGTTCGGGGGCCACAGACGTCTCCTCATCCTAATAAACATGATCGTCTATTAGGATGCCGCGCCGGTCGGCCGCGTTCGCGGGAAACGGTGAACAGCCGTCGACGAAACGGCGACGGTCTCACCGGAGGCGGGCGGCGAGCGCCTTCTTGCTGATCTTGCCGACCGGCGTCCGGGGGAACGCGGCGACGGTCTCCAGGCGGTCGGGGAACTTGTAGGCGGCGACGCCGCGGGCGCGCAGGAACTCCTTGGCCTCGCGCAGCCCGGGGGCCTTCTCCCCCTCCCTGACGATGAGGAAGGCGCAGGTGCGCTCGCCCATGACCGGATCGGGAAGGCCGACCACGGCGGCGTCGTGGACCGCCGGGTGGACCAGGAGGTGGTTCTCCAGCTCCGCGGCGGAGATCTTGTCGCCGCCCCGGTTGATCTGGTCCTTCTCGCGGCCCTCGACGATGAGGTGGCCGGACGGCAGCCGCCTGACGAGGTCGCCCGTGCGGTAGAAACCGTCCCGGGTGAAGGAGCGGGCGTTGTGTTCGGGGGCGCGGTAGTAGCCGCGCAGCGTGTAGGGGCCTCGGGTCAGGAGTTCGCCCACTTCCCCGGGGGCGACCTGCTTGCCGTCCTCGTCGACGATGCGGATCTCGTCGGCCGGGGAGAGGGGGCGGCCCTGGGTTCGTTCGATCAGGTCGCGGGGGTCGTCCAGGCGGGTGTAGTTCAGGAGGCCCTCGGCCATGCCGAAGACCTGCTGGACCTGGCAGCCGAGCGCGTCCGGCACCTCCGCCGCGCGTTCGGCGGCGAACTTGGCGCCGCCCACCTGGAGGAGTTCGAGGGACGACAGGTCCTCGTCCGACCAGGTCACCGCGTCCAGCCAGAGGAGGGCGATCGGAGGGACGACCGCGCAGACCGTGGCGCGCTCGCGTTCGATGAGCGGGAACGCCTCGTCCGGGGCGCCGGAGGGCGAGAGGACGACCGTGCCGCCCGTGGCGAAGACGCCGAGGATGCCGGGGCAGGCCAGGGCGAAGTTGTGCGCGGCCGGGAGGACGACCAGGTAGACGGTGTCGCGGCCGAAGCCGCAGAGCTCCGCGCTGGCCTCCAGGTTGTAGACGTAGTCGCGGTGCGTCCGGGGGATCAGCTTGGGGAGGCCGGTGGTGCCGCCGGAGAGGAGGAGGACGCCCACGTCGGACGGCGCGGGAGAAGGCACCGACACCGGTTCGGCGTCGACGGAGGCGAGCGGCACGAACTCCTCGGCCTCGCCTTCGACGATCACGTGTTCCACGGGGAGCGTGCGGGCCAGGTCGCGGTAGTCGAAGTCGCCGTCGCGGTCGGCGCAGATGTAGGCGCGGGCCTCGGACAGCTCGCACAGGTAGCGGATCTCGCTCTCGCGGTGCGCGGGGAGCGCCAGGACGGGGGCGGCGCCGATCCGGACGAGGGCGAGGAACGCGACGACGAAGCCCGCGGTGTTCGGAAGCTGGACGACGACGCGGTCTCCGCGGCGGAGGCCGAGGGCGAGGAGGCCGGCGGCGGTGCGGGCGGCGCGGGCGTCCAGGTCGGCGTAGGTGAGGCGGTCGGCGCCCGCGACCAGTGCGGGTGCCGCCGGGTCGCCGCGCAGGACGTCGCCGAGGAGGCGGTCGGTCCAGTGGCCCTCGGCCGTGTAGCGGGCTTCGAGGTCGGCCGGCCAGGGGGTGAAGCCGTCCACGCTCACCGCCCCGCGAGCTGGGCGGGCGCGCCGGGGGCGGGCTCGGACGGGTCGGCGTCGATCGTCGGCGAGCCCACGTGGCGCGGGCCCGCCTGGGTGACGGTCGCCCGGTGGATCTTCCCGTTCATCAGCGTCCGCTGCACGGCTCCTCTTCCTCACGATCAATTTAGGTTAGCCTAACCTTAGCTACTCGATCGGCAGAGGAGAACCCCGAGGATGCTCCGGCGACTGGTCATCGACGTCGGGCCGCTGCGCGACAGCCGGCCGTTCCGCAACGTGTTCGTCGCCCGCACCGTCTCGGTCTTCGGGATCGGCATGCTTGCGGTGGCCATTCCGGTGCAGGTGTACGGCCTCACCGGGTCCACCGCGCATGTAGGCGGGGTCTCCGCCGCCGAGGGGCTCGCGCTGCTCGCCGGGTTCCTGTGGGGCGGGGTGCTGGCCGACCGGCACGACCGGCGCCGGCTGATGCTGCGGGCGCGCGCGGCGGCCGGGATCGGCTTCCTCCTGCTGGCGGTCAACGCCTTCCTGCCCTCCCCCTCGCTGGCGGCCCTGTACCTGCTGGCGGCGTGGGACGGGCTGATGACCGGCGTCAGCATCACCGCGCTGCTGGCCGCGACGCCGGCGCTGGTCGCGCCGGACAAGCTCGTCGCGGCGGGGGCGCTCAACGCGCTGACCGTCCGGCTCGGGTCGATGGCCTCCCCCGCGCTCGGCGGGCTCGTGGTGTCGGCGTTCGGCGTGGGCTGGAACTACGCGGCGGCGGCCGCCGGGACGCTCGGCACCCTCGGGCTGCTGACCGGCCTGCCGCGCCTCAAGCCCGAGGCGGCGAGCACGGAAGCCGACCCGCTGAAGGCCGTCTGGAACGGGTTTCGCTTCGTCGCCTCGCATAAGGTCGTCGGCTCGCTGATGCTCCTCGGGCTGCTGTTCATGGTCGCGGGCGGTGTCCCCGTCCTGATGCCGGCGTTCGCGAGCCGGAGCCTGGACGGCGGCGCCGCCACGGTCGGGCTCCTGTTCGCGGCGCCGGCCTGCGGCGCCGTCCTGGCCTCTCTGACGAGCGGCTGGGCCGGGCGGGCCCGGACGCCGGGCCTGGCACTGCTCGCCGCCTCCGTCTCCGGTTTCGTCGCGCTCGCGTGCCTCGGCCTGGCCCGCCACCCGGCGCTCGCCGTGGCGATCCTGTTCGTGTACGGGTTCGTCCAGTCGGTCGAGGAGATCCTCCGGTACGGGCTGATCCAGTCCCATACGCCCGACTCGCATCTCGGGCGGGTGAACGCGCTGTGGTCGGCGCAGGAGACGGGCGGCGGCGCGGTCGGGTCGCTCGGCGCGGGAGCGCTCGGCCGGTACCTCGCCCCGGGCGCCGCCATCGTCCTCTACGGGACGGTCAGCGCCGTCCTCGCGCTGGCGCTGGCCCTGACGCTCACCGGGCTCCGGACCGCGACGCTGCGGCCGGAGCCCGAGCCCGGCTGACCCTGACCGGGCTCACCCGAGGCGAGCGGTGAGCTCCTCCTCGGTCATGGCCTCGACCTCCAGCCAGATGGCGGCGACCGCCTCCAGGCGTCCCGGCGTCTCCTCCAGTTCGGTGAACCGGCGGCAGATCCGCGCGACCGTCCGCTCGGCGAACAGGACGCGGACCGGCAGCGCCGTCGTGTCGAGCGCCTCGCGCAGCCGCGCGAGCACGGTGGTGGCGAGGACGGAGTCGCCGCCGAGTGCGAAGAAGTCGGCGTCCGCGCCGACGCGTTCCCTCCCCAGCACCTCGGCGACGATCCGGGCCAGCACCTTCTCCAGGGCCGTCTCCGGCTCGGCGTGGTCCGCGGCCGCCTCGCCGGCCTCGGCGGAGGCGAGGGCCGTGAGGGCCTCGCGGTCGACCTTGCCATTGGCGGTGAGCGGCAGGTCGTCCACGCGCACGAGCAGTTCCGGGACCATGTGCGGGGGCAGCAGGTCGCGGACGCGGGCGAGGACCGCGTCCCGGTCGGTCCCGGCGGGCGCCGCCACGGCGGCGGCGAGTCGGCCGCCGGCGAGGAGCGCGGCGGCGCGCTCCACGGCGGGATGGTCGCGCAGCGCGGCCTCGACCTCGCCGAGCTCGATCCGGAAGCCGCGCACCTTGACCTGGTGGTCGCGGCGGCCGAGGAACTCGATGGTCCCGTCCGGGCGGTAGCGGGCCAGGTCGCCGGTCCGGTACCAGCGCACCCCCTCGTGGACGACGAACCGGTCGGCCGTCCGGTCGGGGTCGCCGGCATAGCCGTCCGCGACGCCGGCGCCGCCGATCCACAGCTCACCGGCGACCCGGTCGGGGCGGTCGCGGCCCAGCACGTCCACCACCCGGCACGCGACCCCGCGCAGCGGCACCCCGTACGGGACGGCGTGCCAGTCGGCCGGGACCTCGCCCGCGACCTCCTGCACCGTCGAGTGGATCGCCGTCTCGGTCGTCCCGCCGAGCGCCGCGAAGCGGCAGCCCGGCGCGCGTTCCCGCAGGAGCCCGGGCAGGTGCGTCCCCACCCAGTCCCCGCCGAGCAGGACGAGCCGCAGGCTCTCCGCCGGGCCGGCGCGCAGCAGCATCTCCAGGACGGACGGGACGCAGTTCAGGACGGTCACCGACCAGCGCCGCAGCAGCTCGCCCCACCGGGCGGCGTCGCGCCGCTCGTCCTCCTCCGGGAGGACGACCGCGCCGCCCGCGTGCCAGGCGGCGAACAGGTCGAACACCGACAGGTCGAAGTCGAGCGCCGACACCGCGAACGTGGCGTCGTCCTCCCCGATCGCGAACCGCTCGACCAGGTCGCCGATGGTGTTCATCGCCGCGCCGTGGGAGACCTCCACGCCCTTGGGCTCCCCCGTCGACCCGGAGGTGAACAGCACGTAGGCGACCTGGTCGGGGCGCGCGGCGACCGGTGCCGCCAGCGGCTCGCGGCCCGCGACGCGGCCCGGAGTGAGCGAGGCGGCGACGCGGGCGCCCGCGCGGATCCGGGCGCGCCGCGCGTCCGGCTGCTCGGGACCGATCGGGACGTAGGCGGCGCCGGCCGCGAGCACCCCGAGCGCGGCGGCCGCCTGGTCCGGTCCTTTCGGGAGCTCGATCGAGACCCGGTCGCCGGGGCGGACGCCTTCGGCCGCCAGCGCCGAGGCGATCCGCAGGGCGCGGTCGGCGAGCTCGCCGTAGGTCATCGTCCCGTCGTCGCCCCAGTGCAGGGCGGGCGCGTCCCGCCGGCGGGCGGCGTGCGCGAAGAACCCCTCGGTCAGCGTGCGTTGCGGGGGGGCGGGCGTGGCGTTCAGCCTGTGCCTGACGCGGAGCTGGGCGGGCGGGGCGGCGATGCCGAGGGGCGCGTCCCAGTCGGCGCCGGGGGCGGCGAGGCGGGTGATCGCGGCGGTGTAGGCGCCGAACATCGCCTCGGCGACGCCGTCCGGGAACGCGGGCAGGCGCACGTCCCAGTTCAGCAGCAGGCCGCCGGACACCTCGGTCACCTGCGCGTCCAGCAGCACCTGCGGGCCCTGCGAGATGATCCACGCGGGTTCGCCGAACAGCTCGCGGACGCGGTCGCCGAACAGCTCCCCGAGATTCAGGGCGCTGGTGTAGACGATCGGGGCCAGCACCTGCTCGCCGCGGAGCCGCGACAGGTCGCGCAGCACCTCCAGACCCGAGTAGTCGCCATGCGCGCCCGCCGTGTGCAGGTTCGCCTGCAGTGCGCGGGCGCGGGCGACGAACGGGAGGTCCTCGGTGAGGTCGGCCTCCAGCAGGACGGACCCGGTGAAGTCGCCGACGACCTTGTCGACGTCGGGGTGGACGGGCTCGCGGTGGAACAGCGGCAGGTTCAGCAGGAACCGCGGCGCCGCCGACCAGGCCCCGATCACCTCGGCGAACACGGCGGCCAGCGCCATGGCGGGCGTGACCCCCTCGGCGTGCGCGCGGGCGATGAAGCGGTCCTTGTCCGCCGGCGGCAGCCAGTGGTGCCGGCGCTCGACGCGGTCCCCCGGCTCCGGGACGACCGGCAGCTCCGGCGGCCCGGGCAGGCCGGCGAGCCGGTCGGCCCACCAGCGGCGGTCCGCGGCGCGGGCCTCGGCGCGGGGGTCGTCGGCGAGGTAGCGCGCGTAGCCGTAGCGGATCGGCGCGAGCGCCTCGCCCTCGTACAGCGCCGCGAGGTCGGCGAGCATGACGCGGTAGCTCATCGCGTCGGCGGCGACCATGTCGACGTCCAGGTGGAGGCGCGCGGCGCCGCCGGGGAGGAGGCTCAGCCGGGCGTCGAAGACGCGGCCGTCCTCGATGGGGAGCCGCTGCCGCGACATCTCGTCCCGGACGCGCTCCAGCTCGGCGCCGGGGTCGTCCGACGAGCGCAGGTCGTGGACGGTGACGAGCGGCCCGGGACGCTCGGGGAGGATCCGCTGCGTGCCGTCGTCGCGGACGGCGGCGCGCAGCATCGGGTGCCGCCTCGCCAGCGCGCCCACGGCCGACTCGAAGCGGGACGGGTCGATCGGGCGCCCGTCCAGCTCGACGTACAGGTGGGCGGCGACGGAGCCGAGCTCCTGGCCGGAGTCGCGGCCGATCCAGTACGCGTGCTGCATGAGCCCGAGCGGGAAGGGGCCGTCCGGTTCGACGGCGTCCGCGCCGACGTCCGGGAGGGGTCCCGCCGCCGCCTCGACCTGGCCCTTGTCGGCGAGCAGGTCCCACCACCCGGCGAGCGTCGGACGTCCGGCCAGCTCGGCGAAGCGGATCTCGATGCCGCGGCGCCGGAGCCGGCCGGTGAGCTGCATGAGCCGGATCGAGTCCATGCCCAGCTCGATGAGGTTGTCGTCCGCCTCCGCGCGCTCGCCCAGCACCTCGGCCAGCGCGGCGTGGAGCTCATCCCAGGTCAGCACGGAACTCCCTTCAAATTAGGTAAGGCTAACCTAATTAAATGGGATCTCTCCGTCAACGCCGGCCGGCGGAGGCCAGCAGCCAGGCCAGGTAGCCCCCGCCGAGGACGCCGGTGACGACGCCGACCGGCACCGCGACCGGCAGGTGCAGCGCGACCAGGTCCGCGCTCGCGAGCAGCGCCGCCCCGGTCAGCGCGGCGGGCAGCAGCTGCGCGCCGGGCCGCCGCGTCAGCCGCCGGGTGAGCTGCGGCGCGGCGAGCGCCACGAACGGGACGGGCCCGGCCGCCGCGGTCGCCGCCGCGACGAGGCCCACCCCGGCGACGGTCAGCAGCGCCCGGGTCCGCTGGACGGGCACGCCGAGCGCCCGCGCGGCGTCGTCGCCGAGCTCCCCCATGCCGAGCGGCCGGGCCAGGAGGAGCGCCGCGGGGACGAGCACCGCCAGCGCGAGCGCGAGCGGGACGGCCTGGTCCCAGTCGCGCCCGTTCAGGCTGCCGGTCAGCCAGAACGCGGCCTCGTACGCCTCGCGCAGTTCGGCGCGGGTGATGAGGTAGGAGTTGAGCGCCTCCAGCATCGCCGCCGCCGCGACGCCGATCAGCACCAGCCGCATGCCGTGCACGCCGGTCCCCCGGCGGTAGGCGGCCAGGTACACCGCCAGCGCGGTCAGCACCGCGCCCGCGACCGAGCTGGCGGCGATCGCGAAGGCGCCGCCGCCGAACACCAGGATCTGCAGCAGCGCGCCAGTGGCCGAGCCGGTGGTGAAGCCGATGAGGTCGGGGCTGCCGAGCGGGTTGCGGGAGATGCTCTGGAAGACCGCTCCGGCGAGGCCGAGCGCGAGGCCGGCGAGCAGGCCGGTGACGGCGCGCGGCAGGCGCAGGGTCGTCACGATGAACGCGGTGGCCCGGTCGCCCTCGCCGAGGAGGACGCGCACCACGTCCGGCGGCGCGATGGGGAACTCCCCCGAGCCGACGACGAGAACGGCGGCGCAGACCGCGACCGCCGCGACGACCCCGCATACCGCCGCCGTCCGCGGCTCCCAGCGCAGCGACATCCCGCCCGCACGCACGACCCTCACAGCTCGCGCGTCCTTCCCCTCCGTACCATCACCGCGAACAGCGGCGCTCCGAGGAACGCGGTGACGATGCCGGTCTCCAGCTCTCCCGGCGCGACGACGCGGCCGATGATGTCCGCGCCGAGCAGCAGGACGGGCGCGAGCAGCAGCGAGCAGGGCAGGACGAGCCGCTGGTCCGGGCCGACCGCCGTCCGGACGGCGAACGGGACGGCCAGCCCGAGGAACGCGATCGGCCCGGCCGCCGCCGTCGCGGCGCCGCACAGCAGCACCACCGCGAGCGCCGCGAGCGCCCGGGTCCTGCCGGGACGGGAGCCGAGGGCGCGGCCCGCGTCGTCGCCCAGGCCGAGGGCGTTCAGCGGGCGGGCGAGCGCCAGCGCGAGCACCGTCCCCGCCAGGACGAACGGCAGGACGCGCAGGAGGACCTGCACGTCGCGGCCGCCGAGGGTGCCGACCTGCCAGAACCGGAAGCCGCCGAAGGTGTGCGGGGTGAACAGCATGACCCCGGCCGTCATCGCGCCGAAGACGGCGTTGACGGCGGCCCCGGCGAGCACGAGCCGCGCGGGCGACGCGCCGCCGCGCCCCCGGGCGCCGATCACGTAGACGAGGCCCGCCGCGCCCGCCGCGCCCGCGAACGCCGCCCACACGTAGACGAGCACGTCGTCCGCGCGGAACGCGCCGATGACGAGGACGACCGCGAGGGCCGCGCCGCCGTTCACGCCGAGCAGGCCCGGCTCGGCGAGCGGGTTGCGGGTGAGCGCCTGCATCACCGCGCCCGCCAGCCCGAGCGCCATGCCGACGGCGACGCCGAGCAGGGTGCGGGGCAGCCGCAGCTCATGGACGATCAGTTGCGCCCGGGAGCCGCCGTCCGGGGAGAACACGCCGGGGAGCACGTCGGCGAGCGGGACGTGCCCGGCGCCGATCGCGAGGCTCGCCCCGACCGTCACCGGCAGCGCCGCCGCGAGCAGGACCGTCCACCACAGGCGCACGCCGCGCGCCCGGCCCCGCCGTTGCGGACTTCTCGGCGGGCGTCGCAGCACGGAGGGCGGCACGAGGTAAGGCTAGCCTAAGCTAACTCGCCTCTCAATGCCCCCTCCGCCTCCCTCGACGCCAATCACAATATGCGTGTATGGTATACATGAATATTGGAACTTGAACACTTGTATTGGAGGTGTGCGGATGGCGAGGACCGGCCGGGACGGCGGCCCGGCGCCGGAGGACCTGACGGCGCGGGCCCGGATCCGGGACGCGGCGCTGCTGCAGTTCGCCGAGCACGGCATGAAGGGCGCGACGTTCCGCGGGATCGCCGAGACCGCGGGCGTCTCGGTGGGGCTCGTCCAGCACCACTTCGGATCGAAGGAGGAGTTGCGCGAGGCATGCGACGCCTACGCGCTCGACATGGTCCGCGAGCTCAGCTCGACGTCCGGCGGCGAGGCGATGGCGGACCCCGCGTTCGTGGCCGCGACCGTCCAGGCGGACCTGCCCGTGCGGCGCTACCTGGCCCGCGCGCTCGTCGACGGCTCGGAGGCGGCGAGCCGGATGTTCGACGACCTGGTCGCCACGACCGAGCGGTACTTCGCGGACCCGCCGCCGGGCGTCGCAACGCCCACCACCCGCGACGTGCGCGCCTACTCCGCCGCCGTCGTCGCGATGACGACCGGGATGGAGGTGCTGCACCAGCACCTCACCCGGGTCCTCGGCGCCGACACCTTCACCCCCGAGGGATCGGTGCGGCTGCGCCGCGCGGTCCTGGAGATCTTCGACGACCGGCTGCTCGACCCGGAGTTCGCCGCGCGCGCCCACGCGGCGATGGACCGGTACGAGGCCGGCCTCAAGGGAGACGACGATGAATGACGTGGTCCGGGCCGACGGCCTGGTCAAGACGTTCGGCCGGACGCGCGCGCTCGACGGCCTCGACCTGCGCGTGGCGCCCGGAGAGGTGCACGGGTTCCTCGGCCCGAACGGCGCCGGGAAGTCCACGACCATCCGCGTCCTGCTCGGCCTGATGCGCGCCGACTCCGGCGCCGCGAGCCTGCTCGGCGGCGCCCCCTGGCGCGACGCCACCGCCCTGCACCGCCGCATCGCCTACGTCCCGGGCGACGTCACGCTGTGGCCGAACCTGTCCGGCGGCGAGGTCATCGACCTGCTCGGGCGGCTGCGCGGCGGGCTCGACGGGGGCCGGCGCGACGAGCTGCTCGACCGCTTCGAGCTCGACCCGAAGAAGAAGGGCCGCGCCTACTCCAAGGGCAACCGGCAGAAGGTCGCCCTCGTCGCGGCGTTCGCGTCCGACGCGGAACTCCTCATCCTTGACGAGCCGACCTCCGGTCTCGACCCGCTCATGGAGGAGGTCTTCCAGGAGTGCGTGCGGGACGAGAAGCGCGCCGGGCGCACCGTCCTGCTGTCGAGCCACATCCTCAGCGAGGTGGAGGCGCTCTGCGACCGCGTCACCATCATCCGCAAGGGCAGGACGGCCGAGACCGGGACGCTCGACGAGCTGCGGCACCTGACCCGAACGTCCATCCGCGCCGAGCTCGCCGGCGCGCCGGACGGCGTCCCGCTGCCGGGGGCGCACGACGTCCGCATCGACGGCACCACCATCGAGTTCCAGGTCGACGCCTCCGAGCTGGACGCCGCGCTCAAGGAGCTCACCCGGATCGGCGTCCGGACCCTCACGAGCCGGCCGCCCACGCTCGAGGAGCTGTTCCTGCGCCACTACGAGGACGACCTCGCCCGGGGGGCCGCGTCATGACCGCCACGACCCTGCGCGCCCCCGCGCGCGCCGCCGGCCGCGGCGGCGGGCTCACCGGCGCCGGCATGCTGCTGAAGATCTGGCTGCGCCGCGACCGCGTCATGATGCCGGCCTGGATCTACGCGCTGACCGCGCTCGTCGCGAGCACCGTCTACAGCTTCAAGCACGAGTACGGCACGGCGGCCGCACGCGAGACCTTCGCGCGCGGCATCGGCGACAACCCCTCCACGCGGATCCTCTACGGGCCGGTCCTGAACGACGGCAGCGTCGCGGGGCTCAGCGCATGGCGGGTCGGCGCGACCGGCGCCGCGGTCACCGCGGTCATGTGCGTCCTGCTGGTCGTCCGGCACACGCGCGCGGAGGAGGAGGCCGGCCGGCTGGAGCTCGTCGGCGCCGCCGCCGTCGGACGCCGCGCGCCGCTCACGGCGGCGCTCCTGACCGCCGTGACCGCCGCCGGCACCCTGGCGGCCGCGGTCGCGCTCGTCATGGTCCTGTTCGGACTGCCGGCGGCCGGTGCGGTCGCGTTCGGCCTGTCCTGGTTCGGCGCCGGGCTGGTGTTCTCCGGGGTCGCGGCGCTCACCGCCCAGCTCGCCGAGACGTCCCGGCTGGCGAACGGCCTGGCGTTCGCCGTCCTCGGCGCGGCCTACCTGCTGCGCGGCGCGGCCGACGCGGGCTCGGCGCACTGGCTGTCGTGGCTGTCGCCGATCGGCTGGGCGCAGCGCCTGCGCCCGTGCGCGGGAGAGCAGTGGGCCGTGCTCCTGCTGCCCCTCCTGGCGTTCGCGGTGCTGGTCGCCGCCGCCTACCTGCTGACCGAGCGGCGCGACCTCGGCGCCGGGATCCTCGCCCCCTCCCTCGGCCCCGCGCACGCCCCGCCGTCCCTGCGCGGCCCGCTCGCCCTGTGGTGGCGGCTGCAGCGCGGGTCGGTGCTCGGCTGGTCCGCCGGAGTCCTCGTGTACGGGCTGGCCATCGGCGGCGTCGCGGACGGCGTCGGCGACCTGGTAAACGGCAGCGACGCCGTGCTGGACGACATCCGCAAGATGGGCGGGCAGCAGGACATCGCGGACGCGTTCCTCGCCACGGCGATGGGCCTCATGGCGCTGTTCACCGCCGCCTTCGCGGTGCAGAGCGTCCTGCGGCTGCGCGCGGAGGAGAGCGCCGGGCGCCTGGAGCCCGTCCTCGCCACCGCCGTCGGCCGCACCCGCTGGGCCCTCGCCGGGCTGGCCGGCACCGTCGCGGGGACGGTGGTCATGCTCGCCGCCACCGGCCTGGCCGTGGGCCTGGTCCACGGAGTCCGGTCGGGCGACCTGGCGGGCCAGCTCCCGCGCCAGATCGGCGCGGCGCTCGCCCAGCTCCCCGCGGTCTGGGTCGTCGCCGCCGCGGCGGTGCTGCTGTTCGGGGCGCTTCCCCGCGCGACGTCCGCCGCCTGGGGCGTCCTCACCGTCTTCCTGCTCCTCGGGCAGGTGGGGCCGCTGCTGGGCCTCCCGCAGGCGGTCATGGACCTGTCCCCGTTCACCCACACCCCGAAGCTGCCCGGCGGCGACCCCGACCCGCTCCCCCTCGCCGGGCTCACCGCGGTGGCGGCCGCCCTGGCGGCGGCCGGACTGGCCGCCTTCCGCCGCCGCGACGTCACCTGATCCCGGCGGTCGGCGGCGGTTCCCGGGCGGGCCCCGGCAGGCCCGCCCAGGAACCCCGCATGACCTCCCCTTTCATGGGTACTCCGCAGTCTTGCGACTACGGAAGGTGATCACCATGCCCCTTGGCCCCGGCGACCCGCCGGAGGGAACCCCCATCGACCCGTTGCGGATCCACAGCGACATCCGCGGCCCCTGCCTGCTGGTCGAGGCGGAGGGGGAGCTCACCCTCCTGACGTCCGACACGCTGCGCGAGCACGTCCTCGCCGACATGCGGGCCATGGGCGGCCCGCCGCTGGTGGTGCTGGACGTCGGGCGGGTGAGCTTCTGCGACTCCTCGGGACTGAACGCGATGATCACGCTGTGGAAGGCCGCGCACGGGTCCGGGGGCGAACTCGTCCTGGCCCGCCCGGAGCGCCGGTTCCGCACGATCATCGAGCGCAGCGGCCTGGACCGGCACCTCATCGCCCACCGGACCCCCGAAGAGGCCCTCGCCGCCCTGTCCGCCCGCTGAGCCCGCCCGTCCCCCTCCCCGGGCCGGGCCCTTGCCGCAGGATCCATACGGTGATACGAACCGGACGGCCCGGCCGCCTTCCGCGCCTACTTCGACGGCATGGTCCGGGACCGGCTCGAGCGCAACGCGACCGTCGAGCTGCTCAAGCGGCTCGACCGCGTGCCCCTGCCCCCGCCCGCGTCCTGGCCGCTCCCGAGGGCCGCGTGGACGGGGCTCGCGCTCCCCCCGACGCGGCTGCTGCGCGCGACGGGCATCGCGGCGCTCCCGCCCCTCCTGCGCGAACGCTTCGGCCTGCGCTGGACGGCGTTCGACCAGCGCCGTTTCGACCTCTTCGCGCGGGGCGTCCGCCTGGCCCACGCCGCCACGCCGGCCCCGCCGCACGGTTCCCCCGCCGCCGCCCGCGCCATACGCGCGGCCCGGCGGGCGCGCGGCGGCTAGAGTCGGCCGCACGATGACGAGCGACGACGAACTCCTGCGGAGCCTGCTCACCGGCGGCCCGGAGAGCGAGCCGCAGACCGACCGCATCCTGGACGCCGCACTGCGGTCCTTCGAGACCTACGGTCCGCGCCGCACCACCATGGACGACGTCGCGCGCGAGTCCGGCCTCGGCCGCGCCACGATCTACCGCCGCTTCCCCACCAAGGGCGACCTCGTCACCGGCGTCCTGCTGCGGGAGGCGCGGCGCTTCTTCGCCGAGCTGGACGAGGCCGTCGCGGCGCTTCCCACCCTGGAGGAGCGCATAGTAGAAGGGTTCGCGGTGACCCTGCGGATCAGCCGCGAGCAGCGGCTCATGACCCGCCTCATGGTCGTCGAGCCCGAGCTGTTCCTCCCGCACGCCACGGTCAAGGCGGGCCCGCTGCTCGCCGCGGCCCGCGGCTACCTGGCCGGCCGGCTGCGCACCGCGCAGCGCCTCGGCGACGCACCGGCGGACGTCGACCCCGAGGTCGTCGCGGAGATCCTGGTCCGCCTCACGCACTCGCTCGTCCTCACCCCGGACGGCCACATCCCCCTCGACGACACCGGCGCCCGCGCCTTCGCCCGCCGCTACCTCCTCCCGATCGTCCGCAACACCCCCTCCTGACCGCGCCGCGAGACCCGCGCCCCGGCAGGGCTCACGGGGTCTCGGTGGACGGGAGGACGATGCGGACGGTGGTGCCCTCGCCGGGCGGGCTCTGGACGGTGACCCGGCCGCGCAGGGCGCCGACGCGGTCGGTGAGGCCCGCCAGGCCTCCGCGCGGGCGCGGGGCGGCACCGCCGACGCCGTCGTCGCGGACCTCGGCGGCGATCCCGTCCGGTCCCGGGCGGACGGTCAGGTGGATCGCGTCGGCGCGGGCGTGCTTGACGGCGTTGGCGAGGGCCTCGCAGAGCGCGAAGTAGAGGGTCGACTCGACCTCCGGGGGGAACCGGCCGGCGGGCAGGTCGAGGCGGACGGGCAGGGGCGTGCGGGCCGCGACCAGCTCCATCGCCGGCCCCAGCCCGGCGTCGGCGAGGATGGCCGGGTGCATGCCGCGGGCCAGGGCCTCCAGTTCGGCGACCGCCTCGGCCAGCTCCCGGCGGCAGGTGCGGGCCTGCTCCCGGGCCCGCGGGTCGGCCGCCGCGTCCTCCAGCCGGGCGAGCATCTCCTCCAGCGCGTGCAGCCGCTGCTGGGCGCTGTGCTTCAGGTCGGCGGCGAGCCGCTCGCGCTCGGCCGCCTGGACGCGCACCAGGCGCTCGCGCGCCTCGCGCGCCCGTTCCAGGTTGGCCTGCGCGGCGGCCTGCAACCGGACGGTCTCCAGCGCGCGGCCGCCCGCGACCAGCGCCGCGTCGACGAGCGCCCCGTGGTCGCGGAGCGCGGCGGCGAGGTCGACGGTGGCGAGTGGCTCGCCGCCGGACGTGCGGACCTCGTGCCGCCAGCGGCCCTCCGCGCCTCCGGGCGCGTCGCGCATGCGGCGGCCGTCCACGTCGACGTAGCCGCCGTCGGCCCACATCCACAGGTCGAGGGCGTCGTCGCCCAGGACGGTGCGGAGCGCGTCGCGGACGCGCGGCACCGAGAGGGGGGCGACGAGCAGCCGCTGCATCCGCTCGGCGACGGTCAGCTCGGCCAGCCGGGCGCGCAGCGCGGTACCGAGGAACGCGAGCGGCAGCACCGTGGCGAAGACGCCCTGGAAGAGGTAGACCTCCAGTACCTCCGCCAGGTCCACGTCCCTGCCGACGAGACTGTGCTGGACCGCGAGAGCGCCGGTGACTCCGAACGTCACGGCGACCGCGACGGGGACGGCGAGCGCGCGGTCCAGCCGCCCCGCGCGCGGCAGGCGGGCCGTCAGGATCACCACCAGGGCGCCCGCCAGCACCGTCATCGCGGCGGTCATCCCGCGCTGGACGTCGTGGAACACCGCGTGCTCGGGACGCAGCGCCGGCCACGCCGCCGACGCCGCGAACCCGTTCCACGCCGGCCGGGAGACGGCGCACAGCAGCGCCTGGCCGCCGAACATGATCAGGGCGGCGGAGCCGGTCCACAGCCGCGCGGCGGCGCCGTCCAGCCGCCCGGCCGGGTACAGCAGGACGCCGACGCCGATCGCGACGAAGAACGCCGACTGGGCGAACACCGACACCAGCGGGGCCGCGCCGGTGTTCCAGGCCGCCGCCCAGGTGACGGCCCACGCCGCGGCGGCGGCGACGAACGCCGCGCCGGTGCGGTCGGCCGTCCGCCCCGCCGCGAACAGCCCGCCCGCGACGGCGAACCCGCCGCAGCACAGGAGGGTGACCGCGGCGGCGGCGGGCTGGGCGCGCCAGTGCGGCCAGCCGCAGGCCAGCGCCGCGACCGCGACCGCCCCGCCCGCGGCGAGGGCGCGGCGGACCCGCGCGCCGAGCCACGGCGGCCACCGGGGGACGGGCCTCACCGCGATCCTTCCGTGTCGTCCCGGGAAACCACCGTCCCGGACGGGGGTTTTCCCGGATGTGCGCGCGGGGCGGCACCGGGAGCATGGGCACGTGGCGGGACGGCCGCGTCGAGGACCCGTGCACGGGCCCGCGGCGTCTCGCGGTGGCGTGCGGGGGCCACCACCGGGGTCACCTGACGCGACCGGACTCGCACGGACAGTATCCCCACCGCCGCCGCGTAAACGCGAGGGTCCGTTATTCGATCGATGCGCGGGACGCGGGCGCACGCGAGTGACGCGGGCCGGGTGTGTCCGGTACCGGTCAGCGGGTCTCGGCGGCGCGCAGCCAGGTCAGGACGGCGAGCACCCGCTTGTTGCTGTCCTGGGGGCCGGGCGGCCCGCCGGGCGAGGTGATCTTGAGCTTGCCGAAGATGGCCCGCACGTGGTCCTCGACGGTGCGGGCGGACAGGTGCAGCCGCCTCCCGATGCCGGCGTTGGAGTGCCCCTCCGCCATCAGCGCCAGGACCTCCCGCTCGCGCCCCGACAGCCGGGCCAGCTCCTGCTCGCGGTGCCGCGCCTCGACCAGCCTGGTCACCACGTCGGGGTCGATGACGACCTCGCCGCCGACGACGCGCTCCAGCGCCGAACGCAGGTTCTCCACGTCCGTGACGTGGTCCTTCAGCAGGTACCCGACGCCGCGCGGCCTGCCGCGGAACAGCTCCATCGCCTGCGGGGTCTCGTTGAAGGCGGACAGGACGAGGACGCCGAGGCCGGGGTGGCGCTCCAGCAGCCGGCGCGCCGCGACGACGCCCTCGTTGGTGAAGGTCGGCGGCATGTGCAGGTCGAGGATCGCGGCGTCGGGCGGGTCGTCGGCGACGCGGGCCAGCAGCTCCTCGCCGGACCCGGCGGACGCCACGACCTCGATCCCGACCGTGGTGAGCAGGGTGACCAGGGCCTGCCGGAAGATCCCGCTGTCCTCCGCCACGGCTACTCGCATGGGAGGTCCATCCTTACCGTCATGCCCGCGCGGGGGCCGCCGCCGACTTCCACCTCACCGCGCAGGGCCCTGATCCGGCCGGACGTACCGGCCAGTGCGGCGGCGGGATCGGCGGAGCCGGCGCCGTCGAGTCCGACCTCGGCGACGACGCGTCCGTCCTCCTCGCCGACCCGCACGAGGATCCGGGTCGCACGGGCGAGGTCGACAGCGTACGACAGCGTCTCGCAAAGCGCGGTGTAAAGCGTGGACTCGACCTCTCGGGAGAACCGCCGCGGCGTGACGTCGAGCGCCACCCGGGTGCCGAGCCGCTCGGCGACGACCTCCAGCGCCGGGCCGAGGCCGTCCTGGACGAGCAGCGCCGGCTGCACCTCGCGCGCGAGCGTGCGCAACTCGGCGAGGGCCTGCTTCAGCTCGGCGCGGCACGTGCGGGCGTGCTCCTTCACCGCCGGGTCGCCGGTGACGGCCTCCAGCGTGCCGAGCATCGCGCCGAGCGCCAGCAGCCGCTGCTGCGCGCCGTCGTGCAGGTCGCGGGCGAGGCGTTCGCGCTCGGCGGCCTCGGCCCGGACGAGGCGCCGGTAGGCGGCCCTGACCTGCTCCAGGCCCGCCTGCACGCCGGCCTGCAGCCGCGCGGTCTCCAGTGCCCGGCCGCCCGCGACGAGCGCGGCCTCCACGAGGGAGCCGTGGTCGCGGAGCGCGCCGCCGAGCTCGACGACCGCGAGCGGCTCCCCGGCGGCGCCCCGCACCCGGTGCCGCCAGCGCCCTCCGTCGCCCGCCGGACCGCCGTCCTCCAAGCGCTCCGCGCCGTCGGCCTCCGGGTCCAGGTCGACGGGACGCCCCGCGGTGTCGACGTAGGTCTGCTCCGTCGGCGCCCAGAACCACAGCTCCAGCGTCGGGTCGTGCAGGACGTCGCGCAGCGCGTCGCGGACCCGTTCGACCGACACCGGGGCGGTCAGCCGGAGCATCCGCCCCGCGACGGCCAGCTCGGCGATGCGCAGCCGCAGCCCCGAGGCCAGCAGGGTCAGCGGGACCAGGACGACGATCGCGCCCTGGACCACGTAGACGTGCAGCAGGTCGTCCAGCGGGATCGACGGCTCCATGGTGGGCTTCTGGGTGAGCGCCGCCGAGACGCCGACGAACCCGATCGCGACGGTGACGGGCAGCGCGAGCAGGCGCCGCATCCGCCCCATCCGCGGCAGCCGCAGCGCGAGGACGACGAGGAACGCGAGGGCGAGGAAGAGGTACAGCCCGGCGGAGACCCGCAGCACGGTCTCGAAGGTCTCCAGGTCGGGGTAGAGGGCGGGCCACCAGACCGACTCGCCCCGGAACGCGGCCCATTCCGGCTCGGACGTGACCCACATCGCCGTGGGGCAGCCCCACAGGATCACGCACGCCATGGCCGTCCAGATCCGGTCGGCCAGGTACTCCAGCCGCCCGCCCGGGTAGAGCAGGACGCCGACGGCGAGCGCGAGGTAGAAGTCGGCCTGCGCGTAGGGCGACATGATGGGCCCGAAGGTCGCGTCCCAGCTCGCGGCCCAGTTGACCGCCCAGAACACCGACGCGGCCGCGAACAGCAGCCCGGTGCGGCGGGTGCGCGGCCCGGTCGCGAGCAGCACGCCCACCACGGCGATGGCGGCGCAGCTCACCAGCGTGATCGCGGCGGCCGCCGGATGGTCCCGCCAGTAGGGCCAGCCCGCGAGGAGCGCCAGCCCCGCGACCGCCGCCCCGGCGACGAGCGCGCGCCTCGTCTCCGTCCCGAACCACGGCGGCGACCTGCGCCTGCGTGGCGCGGAAATCACCACGACCATCCTTTCCATGCTGGTGCCTCGGTCCGCATCCTGCCACCGCGAACCCACGGGGCGCCGGTCCGTGCTTTCCCGGACCCGGCACGGCCGCGCGCCGCGCGCCGGCCCCCGGTCACTCGTGCGGCGCGGCGTGCGCGCCTTGGAGGGTGACGGCGGCGTTCCTGTGGGCGCGGGCGACGCGCTCGGTCTCGGCCGGGTCGCCGCCTTCGACGATGAGGTCCAGGATGCGGCCGTGCTCGACGACGGAGCGGCGGGCGCGGCCGGGGAGGCAACCGAAGGACGAGCGGCGCATGTGGTCCAGCCGCGTCCACTCGGCCTCCAGCAGGGAGCGCAGGTGCGGGTCCGGGCAGTGCTCGTAGATCGAGAAGTGGAACTCGCGGTTGAGCGCGGTGAACGCCGCCGGGTCGAACTGCTCCAGCGCCTCGGCCATCCTGTCGTTGATCTCGCGGGAGGCGGCGACGTGCCCGGCCGTCATGCGCGGCGCGGAGATCGCGGTGGCGTAGCCCTCCAGCCGGGCGAGGACCTGCAGCGTGTGCTCGACCTGCTCGGCGTCGAAGACCGCGACGCGGGCGCCGACGTTGCGCACCACCTCCACCAGCCCGTCGGACTGGAGCCGGCGGAGCGCCTCCCGCAGCGGGATCGTGCTGACCCCGGCCTCCTGGGCGAGCTGGTTGATGACCAGCCGGTATCCGGGAACGTAGATGCCTTCGAGGATGCGCGACCGCAGCAGCCCGTAGCAGAACTCGACCTTGCTCTCCCTGGTCCGGTCCTGCTTCTTCGCGGCAGCCAACCCGGTCCTCCTCGTCCTCGGGCCGCGCTCCGGACGCGCCCGCCGGCCCGGTCGCCGCGACCCGCCCGTCCGCCCCGCCGCAGGCGCGCGGGCCGTCCGGGTTCCTCGTGTCGGCTCATCATTGTCCCCGACGGCCAAGACCGGAAAGACCTTCACGTTCGTTCAGTCGGGCGGCAGCGGCGCCGCGATGCCCTGGTCGCGGCCGAGCAGCACGCCGCGGGTGATGGCGGACGAGCCGAACCGGTCCCGGACGCCGTCGACCGCCTCGTCCACCGCCCTCGCCTGGTCGAACGGCAGCGCGAGCTGGACGGCGCGGTCGTCGTGCAGGTTGCCGAGCGAGAGGCCGATCAGCGTCAGGCCGCGGTCCTCGATCATCGGCGTGGCGGCGGCGAGCAGGCCCCGCGCCGCCGCCAGGACCATGGGCGTCTCGGCGGTCGCCTGGGCCAGCGTGTGCGAGCGCGTGACCCGGGCGAAGTCGCCGAACCGCAGCCGGAGGGTGACCGTCCGGCAGACGCGGCGGGCCTTGCGCAGCCGTCCGCCGAGCCGGTCGACGAGCCCGACGAGCAGCACGTCCAGCTCAGCCGCCGTGCGCCGGCGCCGCCCGAGCGCCCGCTGCGCCCCGATCGACCGGCGCCGCACGCCCGTCCGCACCGGGCGGGGGTCGCGGTTGTGCGCCAGCGCGTACAGGTGGCGGCCCGCTCCCGGGCCGAGCATCGAGGCCAGCGTGGACTCCGGCATGTCGGCCACGTCCCCGACCGTCCGCACGCCGAACCCGGCGAGCTTGGCGGCGGTCGCGGGCCCGACGCCCCACAGCCGCCGCACCGGCAGCGGGCGCAGGAACTCCAGCTCGCCGTCCGGCGGCACCACCAGCAGCCCGTCGGGCTTGGCGACGCCGCTGGCGACCTTGGCGAGGAACTTGGTGCGCGCGACCCCCACCGTGATCGGCAGGCCGACCTCCTCGGCGATCTCGCGGCGGAGCCGGACCGCGACGTCCACCGCCGGGCGGCGCAGCCCGTCGGCATCGAGGAACGCCTCGTCGATCGACAGGCCCTCCACCAGCGGCGTCGTGGCCCGGAACACCGCGAAGACCGCCTTGCTCGCCGCGGTGTAGGCGCTCATGCGCGGCGGGACGACGACGGCCCGCGGGCACAGCCGGCGCGCCTGGCCGCCGCTCATCGCCGTCCGCACGCCGCAGGCCTTGGCCTCGTAGCTCGCCGCCAGCACCACGCCCGTTCCGACGATCACCGGCCGCCCCCGCAGCGCGGGGTCGTCGCGCTGCTCGACCGACGCGTAGAACGCGTCCAGGTCGGCATGCAGGATCGTCGCGCCACCGGACACGAACATATGTTCGCATGCCCGCCCGCCGGCACGCGATACGGGGTGGGCGGGAGATCCGGCCGTCGCTCCTGGTGGCGGGCCCT
This sequence comes from Actinomadura sp. NPDC000600, assembly GCF_040492135.1. Classification (NCBI taxonomy): domain Bacteria; kingdom Bacillati; phylum Actinomycetota; class Actinomycetes; order Streptosporangiales; family Thermomonosporaceae; genus Actinomadura; species Actinomadura sp. NPDC000600. The sequence goes on along the minus strand of NZ_JBEUPD010000013.1, from coordinate 35,702 downwards.
TTGGACGGGCAGAGGGCCCGTCGCGGCAAGCGTCGCGACGGGCCCTCGTGCGATGGGTGTCACTCGTTGAAGAGGCGGCCGTAGTCGGCCATGGCCAGGGCTATGTCCGCCTGGGCCCAGAAGCGGTGGTAGGTGAACACCGGCACCGTGGAACTCTGGCCGCTGGCGTACGCCCACACGCGCGCGTAGTCGGGGTCGCTCTTGTAGAAGGAGCGGATGGACATGAACGTCGAGCTGGAGTTGATCGGGTCGCCGTTCGGCATCTTGCCGCTCCAGCCGGAGGGGATGTAGACCGGGTCGGCGATGCGCTTGTAGTCGGACTTGCTCTCCTGGACGGAGACGCCCTTCGCGTCGGTGTGCTTCCAGATGGCGTCGAGCAGGTCCTTGGCGGTCTGCTTGGCGTCGGCGTCACCGGACTTTGCGGCGTAGTACGCCAGGGTCTTGGCGTACGCGGCGGCCACGCCGACGTCGTCGGTGTAGTCCTGCACCGAGACGTGCAGGCCGGTGTTCGCGGCCGGCATCCCGGTGGCCGACGACCAGTTCGCGTCGGGCTGCCCCGTCCACTTGAGGGTGGACGGGATCTTGATGCCGCCCGTGGACGGGTCGACCGTCGTCTGCGACAGCGCCCAGGAGACCCACTTGTCGAGGATCGCCTTGGCGGACGCGTCGCCGGTGACCTGGTAGTACTCGGCCACGCGCTCCATCGACCACGCCTGGAAGCCGAACCACTGGTTGCTCGGCGGGTCGTGGTAGACGGGCTGCCAGTCGTAGGCCATGCCGAAGAACTCGGTCAGGCCGGTCGGGGGCGTGCTGTAGCTGCCCTCCCAGCTGTTGGTGACGCCGCCGGCGATCGCGCCCTCGGCGGACTGCAGCCACTTGTAGAGCTGGAGCTGCCGGGTGAGGCTCTTGTCCCAGTCGGCCTTGGCCGTCGCGCCCTTCGGCGCGAGCGCTGCGTCGTTCACCAGGGCGTAGGCGGCCAGGGGGTTCTGGTAGCCGAAGTGCGAGGCGCCGTCGCCGATGCGCCACGACCATCCGGCGTTCGTGTCCGTGGCGCCGCCCCAGGCGTAGTACCAGGACAGCAGGTAGTGCTCGCTGTCCTTGCCCGACCCGGCGGGGCAGGACGTGGGCGAATGGCAGTCGCCGATCTTCTTGAAGTACTTGTCGAAGAACGAGTAGCGCAGGTAGTCGCCCATCTTTCCGGCCTTGGCCACGGTGGCCGAGACGTCACCGGAGTTGCCTTGCTCCTTGGCCCAGGCGTTCGCCCAGTACGCGGCCTGGATGGCGCGCGCGTCGGCGTCCGGCGCGTCGGTGAACTTCCACTGCTTGGCGTAGGAGGAGTCCTTGATGAACAGGTCGAGGTAGCCGTTGGTGCCGCCGAACGCGAACTTGTCGCACGTCGGCTGCGGGACGGTCTCGAACACCGACTCCTGCGCTCCGCGCTGGTAGGTGTTGATGTAGGAGGGGCCGTCCGCGCTCGGGCCGTTCTCGCAGCCGCCGCCGGGCGTGTTGCCGTACCCGTAGACGTTGTCCACGTCCTGCAGCCAGTGCATCCCGTAGATGTCGTCGGTGCCGTAGGCGGACTTCAGCTCGCTCGCGATCGGGTCCTGCCCGACCGGGACGCTCCCGTCGATCTGCGACGGGTAGTCGCTCACCTCGGGGTGCTCGGAGGCGTAGGTGGCGGGCTTGGAGGCGTTGTAGAAGGAGTTCGTCGGCTGGTCCGCGTGCGTCGGGATCATGTACTTCTCCATCAGCGCCCAGGAGGCGTTGAAGGGGGCCCAGTTCTGCGTGACCTTGCCGTACATGGCCTCCAGCCAGATGAGGTAGCTGTAGGCCTCGGACGTCGTCTCGTGCCCGTGGTCGGGGGCTTCGACCATGAACGTCTCCACCGAGTGGTACGGGATGCCCTCGGGGCTGAAGTAGCCGTTCGCCGGGTCCTTGATCTTGTTGTACTGGTCGAGGAACCGCTGGGTGTAGACGTCGCCGGAGGTCGCCACCTCGGTCGCGGTGACCTTGGCCGCCGTGTAGCCGGAGGCGGCGGAGGTGAACGTCGCCTGGCCCGTCCCGGAGGCGTCGGCGCTGATCGTCACGTTCTGGGCGGTGGACCAGTTCTGCGGCGTGAAGGTCAGCGTCCCGCCGCCGGTCACCGACAGGCCGGAGTTGCCCGCCGTCCGGGTCGTCGTCACGGTGACCGTGCCGGAGGGGGCCTCGGACAGCTTCACCGCGTAAGTGGCCTTCGCGCCCTGCGCGACGGTCAGCGCGGTGGGGCTCGCCACGACGCTCGCCGCGGCGGTCACCGTGACGCCCACCGGCGCGGACTCGGCCGTCCCGCCGTTGCTGTCGGTCACCTTGGCGTAGATCGAGTAGGAGCCGGCCGCGGTCGGGGTCCAGGTCAGGCCGTACGGCGCGGTGGTGTCGGCCGCGCCGAGCGACCCGTCCTGGTCGAAGAACTCGACCTTGGACACGGTCGCGCCCGACCCGGCCGCCGCGGTGGCGGCGATCGGCACCGCGGCGCCCACCGAGTACGTCGCGCCGGCGGACGGGCTCGTCAGCGCGACCGTCGGGGCGGACGAGCTCTGGTTGCACGGCGTGCCGTTGAGGCTGAACGCGGTGGGGTCGGTGTTCGTCCCGCTGTAGGTGAACTGCGCGCCGACGTTCAGCGAGGCGCCGGACGCGAGCGTCCGGTTCCAGGTCTCGTTCTCGACGGTGACCTGCTGGCCCGACTGCGACCACTTCGCCGACCAGCCGTTCGACAGCTTCTGGTTCCCCGAGTAGGAGTACGTCAGCTTCCAGCCGTCTATGGCGTCGCCCTGGTTGGTGATGTCGATGCCAGCCGTGAACCCGTTGCCCCAGTCGTTCTTCTTGTAGACGACCTTGCACGACGCGGCGGCGGCGTGCGCCGGGGCCATGACGCCCAGGCCGCCGCACAGCAGCGCCAGCGTCGCGCCCACGGCCGTGAACGCGCGCCATCGTTGACGTCTTCTCACCTGGTGTTCCTTCCTGTCGCGCCCGGTGCCCGGGCATGGCGTGCCGCACCACCGGCGGAGCGCGGAGGCGGCGGTGGCGTGGAGGACGGTGCGGCGTCAGCCCGGAGCCGTCAGCCGGACTCCCTGATGATCAACTTGGTGCGCAGCACGACGCCGCGCTCGGTGTTCGGCCTGCCGCCGGTGCAGGCGCGCAGCTCGCGCGCCAGGCGGGCGCCGAGGTCCTCGGCCGGCTGCCGGACGGTCGTCAGCCGGGGCCGGACCTGCTGGGCGACCGGAGCGTCGTCGAACCCGACGAGCGCCACGTCGTCCGGGACGCGGCGGCCCGCCCGGCGCAGCGCACTGAGCGCGCCGACCGCCATCTGGTCGGACGCGGCGAGCACCGCGTCGACGTCCGGCCGGCGTTCCAGTAAGCGGCGCATCGCCCGCTCGCCGGACAGCCGGCCGAAGTCGCCCTGGCAGACCAGCCCGTTGACGCCCATCCCGGCCTCGCGCGCCGCGATGCGGTAGCCGGCGAGCCGGTCGACGGCGGCGCCCATGTCGGCGGGTCCGGCGATGGTGCCGATCCGGCGGCGGCCCGAGGCGAGCAGGTGCCGGACGGCGGCGTGCGCGCCGCCCCGGTTGTCCACGTCGACGTACGGCAGCGCCACCTCGTCGAGGGGGCGGCCGGCGAGCACCACGGGAGCGCCGGCGGCGGCCTGCACGAGCGGGGCGACCTGGTCGCGGCGGGCGCCGACGAGGAGCACGCCCTCGGCCCGGCCGCCGCGCAGGTAGCCGGTGGTCGCCCGCCACTCCTCCGCCCGCCCGGCCATGAGGACGACGAGCGGGGCGCGGCCCCCGAGCTCGCGGCGCACACCCCAGAGCAGGCGCGCGAAGAACGGGTCGCCGAGGACGCGGCAGCCGTCCTCGCAGACGACGGCGGCGATGGTGCCGGAGGACTCCCGGTCGGGAGAGCCGCTCCGGCGCCGGACGTAGCCGAGCCGCTCGACCGCCTCCTCGACCTGGAGGCGGGCCGCCTTGCTGACCCGCGCCGAGCCGTTCAGCACGCGGGACGCCGTGGCCGGCGACACCCCGGCGAGCTGAGCGACGTGGGCGAGGGTCGGCGGGCGGTCGGGGAGGGCGGGGTCGTGCGGGGGGTGGATGACGGTCACGCTGATGGCACTCCCTTCGGGGGTTCCCGGCCTTTCGAGGGGGTGGACCGGGTCGGGGAGTAGTGGGAGCGCTCCCAAGAATCCGATCGGACGCCGATCGTGTCAAGAGGCGAGTGAAGAACGGATTACGGGCCGCCCGCACCCGCCCTTCACCGCGCACGCAAAGCGCCGTGAAACTTCGTGAAAGGAATGGAACAAGGCTTCCCCGCCGCGTCCGAGGCGTTCTACGTTCACCGCAGTCCAAGGAGTGGGAGCGCTCCCAAGGTACGACGTCCGACGTGAAGGCGGAGATCCCATGAGATCGCTTTCCCCCCGCACCGCCGCGGCGGCCGCGCTGGCCGGCGCGCTCTGCGCGGCGGGCTCGCTCGTCGCGGGCGCCGGGTCGGCGCTCGGCGCGGCGCCGGCCCGCGCCGCCGTCGCCTGCGAGGTCGGCTACACCGTCGACGACTGGGGCACCGGCTTCACCGCCGCCGTCACGATCACCAACCGGGGACCGGCGGTGGACGGCTGGACGCTGACGTACTCCTACACCGGGAACCAGCGCCTCACGAACGGCTGGAACGGCCGGTGGACGCAGTCGGGCGGGTCCGTCACGGTCGCCAACGAGAGCTGGAACGCGGCCATCGCGACGGGCGCGTCCGTCCAGGCCGGCGCGCAGTTCTCCTACAGCGGCGCGAACGCGGCGCCCACCGGCTTCGCGGTCAACGGAACGGCCTGCAACGGCGGCGGCGAGCCGACCACCGAGCCCCCCACCACTCCCCCGCCGGGCGGGCCCGCCCCCAAGCTGAAGGTCTCCGGGAACAGGTTCGTGGACGCCGGAGGGAACACGGTGCGCCTTCGCGGGGTGAACCGGTCCGGCGGCGAGTTCGCCTGCGTCCAGGGCAACGGGATCTGGGACGGCCCGATGGACGCCTCCTCCGTCGCCGCGATGAAGACCTGGAACGTCAACAGCGTCCGGGTGCCGCTCAACTCCGACTGCTGGCTCGGCCTGGACAACGTCGATCCCGCCTACCGCGGCACCGCCTACCAGAACGCCGTCGGGAATTACGTCGCGGTGCTCGAGGAGAACGGCATCACGCCCATCCTCGAACTGCACTGGAGCCGCGGGTCGTGGACCGGATATGACAGCCATTGCCAGACCGCCGCCGCGGAATGCCAGAAGCCCATGCCGGACGCCCAGTACGCGCCGGAATTCTGGAAGCAGCTGGCGGCCGCGTACAAGGGCGACACGGCCGTCGTGTTCGACCTGTTCAACGAGCCGTATCCGAACAACCTCCAGACCATGGACTACGCCCAGTCGTGGAAGTGCTGGCGCGACGGCGGCCCGGCCTGCACGGGCCTGACCTACGAGGCGGCCGGGATGCAGGACCTCCTCGACGCCGTCCGCTCCACCGGCGCGCAGAACGTCGTCATGGCCGCGGGCAGCAGCTACTCCAACGACCTCGGCCAGTGGCTCGCCCAGAAGCCGTCCGATCCCACCGGGAACCTGGCGGCCGCCTGGCACTCCTACAACTTCAACTACTGCAAGGACGCGTCCTGCTGGGACCAGCAGATCGCCCCCGTCGCCGCCCAGGTCCCGCTCGTCGCGGGCGAGATCGGCGAGAACACCTGCGGCCACTCCTACGTCGACACGCTGATGGCCTGGCTGGACGCGCACGGAGCCTCCTACCTCGGCTGGACGTGGAACACCTGGGACTGCTCCAGCGGCCCCTCGCTGATCAGCTCCTACGACGGCACCCCGACCGCGTACGGCGCCGGACTGCGCGACCACCTGCGGTCCGCTCCCTGACCCCACTGGCAGAACCCCACCCCCACCAGATGGAGGAATCCGAATGAAACACCCCTCCGCGCGCAGCGGCCGCGGCGCCAGGCGCGGCCTGGCGGCCGCCTCGGCGGCCGTCCTGCTCGCCTCAGGCACGGTCGCGCTGGCCCAGGCCCAGGCCAGCGCGGCCGCCGGCTGCAAGGTCGACTACACCACCAACGACTGGGGCAGCGGGTTCACCGCCTCCGTGACGGTCACCAACCTCGGCGACCCGATCACCAGCGGCTGGACGCTGGAGTGGGACTTCGCCGGCAACCAGCAGGTGACCTCGGGCTGGAACGGGACGTTCACGCAGTCCGGCAAGCACGTCACCGTGAAGAACCCGAGCTGGGCCCAGACGCTGGCGACCAACGCGTCCGTCAACCCCGGCTTCCAGGGCACCTACTCCGGCAGCAACCAGGCACCCGCGCAGTTCAAGCTGAACGGGACCGTCTGCGACGGGTCGACGGGCCCGACGGACCCGCCCACCGACCCGCCGCCGGGCGACCGCGTCGAGAACCCCTACGCTGGGGTGAAGGCGTACGTGAACCCCGACTGGTCGTCCAAGGCCGCGGCCGAGCCCGGCGGCAGCGCGGTCGCGAACCAGCCGACGGGGGTGTGGCTGGACCGGATCGCCGCGATCGAGGGCACGGGCGGCGCCATGGGCCTGCGCGCCCACCTCGACAAGGCCCTCGACCAGGGCGCCGGGGTGATCCAGCTCGTCATCTACGACCTGCCCGGACGCGACTGCTCCGCGCTGGCGTCCAACGGCGAGCTCGGACCGGACGACCTCGACAAGTACAAGTCGCAGTTCATCGACCCGATCGCGCAGATCCTCGGCGACGCCAAGTACGCCGGCCTGCGGATCGTCACGGTCGTGGAGATCGACTCGCTGCCGAACCTGATCACCAACGCGGGCAGCCGGCCGACCGCCACCGAGGAATGCAACGTGATGAAGGCCAACGGCAACTACGAGAAGGGCGTCGCCTACGCGCTGCAGAAGCTCGGCGCCATCTCCAACGTCTACAACTACCTCGACGTCGGCCACCACGGCTGGATCGGCTGGGACGACAACTTCGGCCCGACCGCCCAGCTGCTCGCCACCGTCGCGCAGGCGTCCGGCTCGAAGAGCAACGTCGCCGGGTTCATCACCAACACCGCCAACTACGGCGCCCTCCAGGAGCCGTACTTCACCATCGACGACACCGTGAACGGCACGTCCGTCCGGCAGTCCAAGTGGGTCGACTGGAACCGCTACGTCGACGAGCTGTCCTACGCGCAGGCGTTCCGGCAGGAGCTCGTCAAGGACGGCTTCGACTCGGGCATCGGGATGCTGATCGACACGAGCCGCAACGGCTGGGGCGGCGCGAACCGCCCGACCGGCCCCGGCCCGAAGACCAGCGTGGACGCCTACGTGGACGGCAGCCGGACCGACCGGCGCATCCACCTCGGCAACTGGTGCAACCAGGCCGGCGCGGGACTCGGCGAGCGTCCCAAGGCGGCCCCGGCCGCCGGCATCGACGCCTACGTGTGGATGAAGCCCCCCGGCGAGTCGGACGGCGCCAGCAAGGAGATCCCGAACGACGAGGGCAAGGGCTTCGACCGGATGTGCGACCCCACGTACACCGGCAACCCGCGCAACAACAACAACATGAGCGGCGCGCTGCCTGACGCCCCGCTGTCCGGGCACTGGTTCTCCGCCCAGTTCCAGGAGCTGCTCAAGAACGCCAACCCGCCCGTCCAGTAACCGCCACCAGGGAAACGGCCCCGTGACACGCTCCTGTCACGGGGCCTCTCCTTGTCCGGAGGGCGGTTCCCTCTCTTGGCGCGTCCCATGAATGGAAGCGGCCCGCGGCGCCCCCTGTCCGGCGCCGCGGGCCACGTTCCGCTCGGGCCTCAGGAGGTCATGCAGTGCGGTTCCAGTGCGGTAGGCGAGGTCGGCGCCTTCACCGTGAACCCGAACGTGGTCGACGCGCCCACGGCGAGAGAGCCGTTGTAGGCCGCGTTCTTGACCGTGACGTCGGGGCCGGACTGCGTGAAGCTTCCGTTCCACAGGCTGTCGACCGTCTCGCCGTTGGCGAAGGTGAAGTGGGCCATCCAGCCGGCGAGCGGGAGCGTGCCGGTGTTGGTGACCGTGATCTCTCCCTGGTAGCCGCCGTTCCAGCTGCCGGTGGAGCGGTAGCCGGCCTTGCAGACCTTGCCGGGGTCGCCCGGCGGGTCCGTGGGCGGGTCGGTCGGGCCGCCGCCGTCCTCGCCGACGCCGGTCACCTCGCCGTTGCCGCCGTCGAAGACCACGTCGGAGCAGCCGTAGAACGTCTCGTTGCTGTCCGAGCGCTGCCACACGGTGTAGAGGATGTGGCGCCCGCTCTTGCCGGACGGCAGCCTGGCGTTCCAGTGGTAGTAGGCGTCCTCGTTGCCGGGCGAGCCGACGCTCGGCGGGTCGGTGACGCTGTAGAACGGCTGGTCCTCCAGGTCGTCCCAGCTGAGGGGCCGGGTCGGGCTCCAGCTGTCCTTCGTGACGTAGGTGCGGAACGTTCCCGGATGGGCCGCCCACTTGTTGTACCGGAACTCGATCTCGCCCCCCGAGGTCAGGTGCGTGACCGGCCAGTCGTCGCGGGCGAGGTCGTAGCCGCTGAAGTCGTAGACGACCGCGCCGCCGCTGCACAGCTTCCCGTCCGGGATGAAGCCGCGGGTGCGGCCGGCCCCGTCCGAGCGCAGCACGGCGAACCAGTTGTAGAGCGAGTTGGGCCCGCTCTGCGCGACCGCCGCCGCGCAGGCCGGGTTGTGCGGGACGATCTGCCCGGTCGGGCTCAGGCCGTCCTTCCAGCACAGGTAGGTGCGGCTGCCGGGCACCATCATCGCGCCGTGCGCGGACGCCGGCGCGGCCGTCAGCAGCGCACCGGCGATCATCGCGGGGCCGAGCACCGCCCCCGCGGCCAGTGCCCTTCGTCGTCGCTTGCCCATGTTCCTCCCGTCACCGGGCCGAGGAGAGTGCTTTCCAGCGGAAGCTAACTCCGCGCCGCAAGGCCCGTGAACGGGCCTTTCAGGCTTTCATCGGCCGCCGGGACGGGACCCGGCCGGGTGCGCCGCGGGCGCGCCCGCGGGGTTCAGCCCTTCGTCGCGCCCGCGGTGAGCCCTCCGATCAGCTGGCGCTCGGCCACGGCGTAGAAGGCGATGGCGGGCACCATCGCGAGCACGATGTAGGCGATGACGAGCGCGTAGTTGGTCGAGTACTGGCCCTGGAACTGCTGGATGCCGACCGGGATCGTCTGCCACTTCGGATCGGCCAGCACCAGGAGCGGGAGGAAGAAGTTGTTCCAGCTCGTCACGATGGCGAGGACCGACACGGTGCCGAGGGCGGGCCTCGCCATGGGCAGCAGGATGCGCCAGAAGAACCCGAAGCGGGTGCAGCCGTCCATGATGGCGGCCTCCTCCAGCTCGGCCGGGATCGTCCGGAAGAACGAGCGCAGGATGATGATCGTGATGGGCAGCGCGAACGCGGCCTGCGGCAGGATGATGCCGAGCGGGTTGTCCAGCAGGCCGAACGAGCGCAGCAGGACGAACAGCGGGAGCACCGCCACGGCGGGCGGGAACATCAGCCCCGCCGCGAACAGCGTGAAGAAGAACTCCCGGCCCCGGAAGGCGTAGCGGGCGAACGCGAACGCCGCCAGCGCCGCCGCCGCGACGGTGAGCAGCGTGGTGGCCACGGCGATCATCACGCTGTTGGCGATCTGCCGCCAGAAGTCGCCGGACGACAGGATGCCGGTGTAGTTCGACACCCGCCACGGCGAGGGCAGCCCGATCGGGTCCGTGGTGAGGTCGCCCGTGGTCTTGAAGCCGGAGACGACCGCGTACAGCAGCGGGACGACGATGAAGGAGCCGAGCACCCACACCAGGGTGTGCCGGGACGCGCTCCGCGCGATGCCCGCCCTCATCGGCGGCCTCCCGCGGAGGTGACGGCGCCCTGCAGGTCGCGGCGCAGCGCGTAGCGCTGGTAGAGCAGGGAGAAGACCATGCTGATGAGGAACATGGCCACGCTGATCGCGCTCGCGTAGCCCATCTGGTACCGCTTGAAACCGAACTGGAACATGGTGACGGCCATCGTCTCCGTGGAATTCGTCGGCCCGCCGGTCGTGGTGACCCACACGAGGTCGAACAGCTGGATCGAGCCGATGACGGACAGGAACACGCTGATCCGCAGCGTCGGCCCGAGGAGCGGCAGCGTGACGCTGCGGAACCGCCGCCACGGCCCGGCCCCGTCGATCGAGGCGGCCTCCAGCACCTCGCCGGGGATGCCCTGCAGCCCGGCGAGGTAGATCATCATGTGGAAGCCGAAGTACTTCCAGGTCTGGACGGCGAACAGGGTGGGCAGCGCGGTGCTCGGGTCGGAGAACCACGTCCCGGCGAGGTTCCCGACGACCGGCAGGCCGCCGACGAGCCGGTCGGCGAGACCGGTCTCCGGGAGGAGGATGATGCCGAACAGGACGCCGGCGATCACCTCGGAGAGGATGTAGGGCGCGAAGAAGACCGCCCGGTAGACCGCGCGGCCGCGCATCCGCTGGTTCAGCAGCACGGCGGTGCCGAGCGCGATCGGCAGCTGGATGACGATCGACAGGACGACCAGGACCAGGCCGCGCCACAGGTCGCCCCGGAAGACGGGGTCGCCGGCGAGCTTCCGGTAGTTGCCGAGCCCGGCGAAGTCCTCGGGCCGGCCGAAGCCGCCCCAGGTGAAGAAGCTCGTGTAGAACGCGACGAAGATCGGGATCAGCACGAAGAAGAAGAACAGCAGCAGCGCCGGCAGGAGGAACCAGGTGGCGGACATCCAGCCGCGCAGCCGCCCGGCCGGCGCCCCGCGGGCCCGCTTGCGCGGGGCCCGCGCGGCGAACCGCGGCCGGTCGTCGGTCGTGGCGGACAACGTCATTGGCTCTTGGCCGCCTTCGTCACCTGCTGCGCCACCTCGTCGGGCGTCTTCTTGCCGCCGACGAGGGCCGCGACGCTGTCGTTGACCTGCTGCCCGACGGCGGGCGGGAAGGCCTGGTCCAGGTAGAGCTGGAACCCGCTGGAACCGTTCAGCGCCTGGGCGACCTGCTTGCGGTTCTCGTCGCCGAGCGCGCTCTCGGCGCCCTTGACGACCGGCATGAAGGCGCCGGAGGAGACGAGCTTGCGCTCGTTCTCGTTGTTCATGAGGAAGGCCAGGAAGTCCAGCGCCTCCTTGGGGGCGTTCTTGCTGAGCGCGTGCCCGTTACCGCCGCCGAACACGTCGGTGACCGAGCCCTGTCCCCCGTCGACGGTCGGGAAGGGGAACCAGCCGAGGTCGTCGCCGATGCCCTTGCCCGAGGCGTCCTTCTGCACCGCGGGCGCCCACTGCCCCATCAGCTCCATACCGGCCTTGCCGGAGCCCATGGTGGCGGCCTGGCCTCCTGGCGTGTCGTAGCCGGCGTTCTGGAATCCGCTCTGGAAGGGCTGCAGGTCGACCAGTTCCTTGAGGTGCTGCCCGGCCTGGACGAACGCCGGCGCGTTGAAGTCGTTGCCCTTCGCGGCCTGCTCCATGGCGGCCATCCCGCCGACGCGCATCGCCAGGTAGGCCCAGTAGTAGTGGCCGGGCCACTTGTCCTTGCCGGCCAGCGCGATGGGGGTGACCCCGGCGCCCTTGAGCTTGCGGACGGCGTCCAGGAACTCCGCCCAGGTCTTCGGGGGCTCCTTGATCCCGGCCTTCTCGAAGTGCCGCTTGTTGTACCAGAAGCCCACCATGCCCATGTCGTACGGGACGGCGTAGGTCTTGCCGTCGAACTGGTACGGCTTCTGCGAGACCGGGGTGATGGTGCCCAGCAGGCTCGCCCCGTCCTTGTCGAGGCTCTTGACCAGCCCCGCGTCGATCTGCTGCTTGAGCACGCCGCCGCCCCAGGTCACGTAGACGTCCGGCAGCTTCCCGGAGGCGACGAGCGCCGTCATCTTCGACTTGTACGCCTCGTTCTCCAGGTTGGTGAGCTTGATCTTGACGTTCGGGTGCGCGGCCTCGTAGGCCTTGGCGATCTGCGGATAGAGCGACTTGGACGGCTCGGTGGTCGCGATGTCCATCCACTCGACGGTCACCTTGCCGCCTCCCGACCCGGAGTCGCCGTCGCCGCAGGCGGCGAGCATGGGCGCGGCCGTGGCCAGCACGGCGCCCGCGGAGACCGCGGTGAGGAAGGAACGGCGCGACAGCGGTGGAATGCCCATGGGTGGCCTCCTGGATCGGGGGTGGGCTCGGCCTGGAGCGGGTGGGGCGAGGACGCTCGTTCGAAACTTTTCGAAATGCTTCGAAGCTCGCCGTTGCCGTGGAACTCTAAGAAAGCGGCTCTCCAGGGTCAAGACTTCCGCGGCGAAAGACCGGAATGAAACCGGTGGAAGGTTCGGTACGGGGGCTAGGAGAGTTCGAAACATTGCGATACTGTTCGCAATCGTTTCCCCGGGGAGGAGTGAAGCGTGCCCGTGCGCACCACCGACGAGATGCCGGACCGGCCGTCCCGGCCGACGCTGGCACTGATCGCGTCCGAGGCGGGCGTCTCCCCCGCCACGGTCTCCAAGGTCCTGAACGGCCGCACCGACGTCGCCGCCGCCACCCGCGAGCGCGTGGAGGCGCTGCTGCGCCGCCACAACTACCCGGGCCCCGGCGGCACCCGGCGCGCCCGCAGATCCGGCCTGATCGACCTGGTCCTGGCCGGCCTGGACAGCCCGTGGGCGGTGGAGATCCTGCGCGGGGTGGAGGCCGAGTGCGCCGAGCACGGCGCCGGCGTGGTCGTCTCGCTGGTGCGCGAGGACGACGCCCGCCCCCCGAGCTGGCAGAACCTGCCCGCGCTGCACCACAGCGACGGGGTCATCCTGGTGACGTCCCGGATGACCCCGCGCCAGCTCCAGCAGCTGGAGCGGGCCGGAGTCGGCCTCGTCCTGGTGGACCCGGTGAACATCCCGGACACCGGGATCGCCAGCGTCGGGGCGACCAACTGGGCGGGCGGGCTCGCCGCCACCGAGCACCTCATCGGGCTCGGCCACCGCCGCATCGCGATGATCGGCGGACCGGCCGGCATCCTCTGCACGAAGGCCCGCGTGGACGGCTACCGGACCGCGCTGGAGCGCGCCGGGATCGAGGTCGACAAGGACCTCGTCCGGTACGGCGACTTCCACCACCGCGGCGGCTACGCCCGCACCCGCGAGCTGCTGGCGCTGCCCCGGCGGCCCACCGCGGTCTTCGCGGGCAGCGACGAGCAGGCCATGGGCGCCTACCAGGCGGCCCGGCTCGCCGGGCTGTCCATCCCCGAGGACCTCAGCGTCGTCGGCTTCGACGACCTGCCGACCTGCGAGTGGCTGTCGCCGCCGCTGACGACGGTCCGGCAGCCGCTGGAGGAGATGGGCCGCGTCGCGGCCCGCACCCTGCTCCAGCTCCTGGACGGGCGGCCGCCGCTGGCCCCCCGCGTGGAGCTGGCCACCGACCTGCGCGTCCGCGCGTCCACCGCGCCGCCGCCCGCCCGCGTGAAGCCGGCCACCGACCTGCGCGTCCGCGCCTCCACCGCATCACCCCCGCCTCCCCGCCTGGTCGTCCCACCCGGAGGAACGATGACCGAAGCCGCCCCCGCCCCGAGCACGACCCGCGGCCCCTGGCAGGACCGCGGCCTGCCGGTCGCCGAGCGGGTCGCCGACCTGCTGGCCCGGATGACTCCCGAGGAGAAGGCGGGCCAGCTCGCCGGCTTCTGGGCGATGCCCGCCGAACCGGGCGAGCCCGTGGCGCCGATGGAGGACGACTCCCACGAGGACGCCCCGCCCCTGGAGGAGATCCTCGACCGCGGCCTCGGCCAGCTCACCCGCGTGTTCGGCACCGGGCCGGTCGCGGCGGCCGAGGGCGCCGCCCGGCTCCGCGAGCTCCAGGCCCGCGTCGCCGCGGGCAACCGGTTCGGCATCCGGGCGATCGCGCACGAGGAATGCCTCAACGGCTTCATGACGTGGGGCGCCACGGTGTTCCCCAGCCCGCCCGCGTGGGGCGCCACCTTCGACCCCGAGCTGGTCGGCGAGATGGCCGCCGCGATCGGGGCGAGCATGCGGGCGGCCGGCGTCCACCAGGGCCTCGCGCCCGTGCTGGACGTCGTCCGCGACGCCCGCTGGGGGCGGACGGAGGAGTGCATCGGCGAGGACCCGTACCTCGTCGGCGTCCTCGGCACGGCCTACGTGAGCGCCCTGGAACGGTCCGGCATCGTCACCACGCTCAAGCACTTCGCCGGGTACTCCGCGTCCCGCGCCGGCCGGAACATGGCGCCGACGCCGATCGGCCCGCGCGAGTTCACCGACGTCGTGCTGGAGCCGTTCGTGATGGCGCTGCGCGACGGCGGCGCCCGCTCGGTCATGCACTCCTACACCGACGTGGACGGGATGCCCGCCGCGGCCGACGAGCGTCTGATGACCGGCCTGCTGCGCGAGGAGCTCGGCTTCACGGGCGTCGTCGTCGCCGACTACTTCGGCATCTCGTTCCTGCAGAGCCGGCACCGGGTGGCGGGGTCGCGCGGCGAGGCCGCCGCGCTCGCGCTGCGCGCCGGGATCGACATGGAGCTGCCGACCGTCCGCTGCTACGGCGAGCCGCTGATCGAGACGATCCGGCGGGGCGCCCTGCCCGAGGAGCTGCTCGACCGCGCGGCCGGCCGCGTCCTGACCCTCAAGGCCGAACTCGGCCTGCTGGACGGGCCCGCCGGCGAAGGCGACGGGGCGGACCCGGACTTCGATCCCCCCGGGCACAGGGACCTGGCCCGGCGGCTGGCCGAGGAGTCGGTCGTCCTGCTGGCGAACGACGGCGTGCTGCCGCTGCGCTCCGGCTCCGGGGTGGTGCTGGCGGGGCCGCTCGCGGACGACCCGTTCGCGATGCTGGGCTGCTACACGTTCCCGAGCCACGTGGGCCGCGAGCACCCGGAGCTGCCGCTCGGCGTGCCGATCCCCACGCTGGCGGACGCCCTGCGCGCCGATCTGCCCGACGTGCGGGTCGCCGCCTCGGGCGACGTGTTCGTCACCGACGCCGACATCGAGGCGGCCGTGGCGGCGGCGCGCGACGCCGAGGTGTGCGTCCTCGCCCTCGGCGACCGGGCCGGGCTCTTCGGCCGCGGCACGTCCGGCGAGGGCTGCGACGCCGAGACGCTCGCGCTGCCCGGGCGGCAGGCCGAGCTGGCCGCGGCGGTCCTGGACACCGGCACGCCGACGGTCCTGGTGATGCTGACCGGGCGCCCGTACGCGATCGAGTCCCTGGCCGACCGGGCCGCCGCCGTCGTGCAGGCGTTCTTCCCCGGCGAGGAGGGCGGCGGGGCCGTCGCGGGGGTCCTGTCGGGCCGGGTCGAGCCGTCGGGGCGGATGCCGATCAGCGTGCCGCGCCGCGCGTCCGGCCCGCCGGTCACCTACCTGCGGTCGCTGATGGACGGCGGGCACGACTGGAGCGTGGTCGACCCCCTCCCGCTCTACCCGTTCGGCCACGGGCTGACCTGGACGTCGTTCGAGTACGAGGACCTGCGCGCGGACGAGCGGGCGGCGACCGACGGGGCGGTGACGGTCAGCGCGGTCGTCCGGAACACCGGGGAGCGGGCCGGGACGGAGGTCGCGCAGCTGTACCTGTCCGACCCGGTCGCGTCGGTGGTGCGGCCCGCGCGCTGGCTCGCCGGATGGGCCAGGGTGCGGCTGGAGCCGGGAGAGGCGGCGCGGGTCGGGTTCCGGGTGCACGCCGACCGGACCTCCTTCACCGGCGCCGGCCTGCGGCGCATCGTCGAGCCCGGCGCCATCGAGGTCGCCGTGGGCCGGTCGAGCGCCGACCTGCCGCTGCGCGGCTCGTTCACGCTCGACGGGCCCGTCCGCGAGCTCGGCCCGGACCGGGTCCTCACCGTCCCGGTGGAGGTGACGCCGCTGTGACCGCGTTCCGCAACCCCGTACTGCCGGGCTGCCACCCCGACCCGACGGTCTGCCGCGTGGGCGCCGACTTCTACCTCGTGACCTCGACGTTCGAGTGGTTCCCCGGACTCCCGGTGTTCCACAGCCGCGACCTCGTGCACTGGCGCCAGGTGGGGCACGCGCTCGACCGGGCCGGCCAGCTGCCGCTGGACGGGGTCCCGGCGTCCGGCGGGCTGTACGCGCCGACCCTTCGCCACCACGACGGGACCTTCTACCTGGTCTGCACGCTCGTGGACGGGACGCGGTGGTCCGGGCACTTCGTGATGACCGCCTCCGACCCGGCCGGGCCGTGGTCGGAGGCGCACCGGCTGGACGGCGACGGCATCGACCCGTCCCTGTTCTTCGACGACGACGGCCGCGCGTGGTGCACCGGCACCCGGCCGACGGGGCGGTACGAGGGGCACACCGAGATCTGGCTGCGCGAGTTCGACCCGGCGGCCCTCGCGCTGACCGGCGAGGAGCACGTCATCTGGGACGGTGCGGTGAAGGGGGCGATCTGGTCCGAGGGCTCCCACCTCTACAAGATCGGCGGCCGGTACGTCCTGCTCACGGCCGAGGGCGGCACCGCGCTCGACCACGCGGTGATGGTCGCCCGCGCCGACGCCGTCACCGGCCCCTACGAGGGGAACCCGCGCAATCCGGTGCTGACCCACCGCAACCTCGGCACCGGGCATCCGGTCGTCGGGGCGGGGCACGCCGACCTCGTGGACACGCCGGACGGCGAATGGTGGATGGTCCTGCTCGCGATGCGCCCGCACCACCTCGACCGGTGCGTCCTCGGCCGGGAGACCTTCCTGACCCCGGTCACCTGGGAGGACGGCTGGCCGGTGACCGGCGGGCGGATCGAGCCGAGCCACCCGGTCCCGTCGCTGCCGCCGCACCCGTGGCCCGCCGCCCCGGCATGCGACCACTTCGACGGGCCCGAGCTCGGCGCCGCCTGGAACATGCTGCGGACGCCGCGCGAACGCTGGTGGAACCTGACCGAGCGCCCCGGGCATCTGCGGCTGCGCGCCCGTCCGGAGACGCTCGCGGACGCGGCGAACCCGTCGTTCGTCGGGCGGCGCCAGCAGCACCCCGACTTCGCCGCCTTCACCTCGCTCGACTTCGCACCGGCCGACGAGGAGTGGGCCGGGCTCGCCCTCGTCCAGAACAACGACTTCCACGTCCTGCTGGTGTCGACGGAACAGGGGCTTCGCCTGGTCGAGCGCGAGCGGGGGGTCGAGACCGTGCTCGCCGAGGGGCCCGCCGTGCGAGGAGCCGTCCGGCTGGGCTTCGAGGCGCACGGACGCTGGTACCAGGCGTTCTACGGCATCGCTCCGGGCGAGTGGACGCCGCTCGGCGGCCCGGTGGACGGCGACATCCTCAGCAGCCAGGTCGCGGGCGGCTTCACCGGCGCCTACATCGGCCTCTACGCCACGTCCAACGGCCGGGCGGGCGGCGGCCGCGCCGACTTCGACTGGTTCGAGTACCGCCCGCTCTAGAGGAGCAGCGCGGGGTCGGCGATCACGCGCTGCACGACGAGGCCCGCGGCGCCGAGGACCGCGGCGCCCTCGGCCAGGCCGGAGACCTCGACCGGCGGCGCGCCGCGCCGCAGCGAGCCCGGCCCCGCCGCGAGGACGCCCTCCAGCGGGGGCCGGATCCAGGCGGCGAGCGGGGAGAAGACCCCGCCGAGCACGACGGTGTCCGGGTCGATCAGGTTGACGACCGAGGCCAGGGCGCCGCCGAGCGCGCGCCCCGCCCGGGCCACCGCCTCCAGTGCCGCCGCGTCGCCCGCGTCGAGGCGGTCGACCAGCCGGCCGACCGACCCCTCCGGCCCTGCCGCGGGCCGCGTCGCCGGCAGGCCCGCCGCGCGCAGCATCGCCTCCTGCCCGGCGACCTGCTCCAGGCAGCCGCGCCCGCCGCAGGAGCAGGCGGGGCCGGACGGGTCGGCCACCAGATGCCCGAGCTCGCCGGCGAAGCCGTGCGCGCCGCGGAATACCCGCCCGTCCACGACGATCCCGGCGCCGATCCCGATCTCCCCCGAGACGTGCACGAAGTCGCCGAACCGGGCACCGCCGCCGAACCACAGCTCGCCGAGGGCCGCCAGGTTGGCCTCGTTGTCGTACTCGGCGGGCAACGCGGTCGCCAGGCCCGGCACGCCGGTGACGGGGACGTCCGTCCAGCCGAGGTTCGGTGCGTGCCGCACCACCCCGTTCTCGCGGTCGAGCAGGCCGGGCAGGGCGACCGCGGCGCCGGCGACGGTCAGGCCCTGCCCCGCGGCGGCGGCGACCGCCTCGCCCGCGAGCGCGGACAGCGCGGCGAGGACGGCGCCGGGCTCGCGACCGCGGTTGTCGGAGCTGACCACGTGCCGGTAGCGGACCTGCTTGGCGAGGTCGAGGACGCAGGCGGAGAGGTAGTCGACGTTGACCTCCAGGCCGAGTCCGGCGGCGCCGTCGCCGTGGACGGACACGCCCACGCCGGGGCGTCCGCGCTCCCCCTCGTGCACCGGCGCGCCGTCCCGCACCAGGCCCGCGCCCTCCAGCAGGGAGACGAGGTTGGACACCGTCGTCTTGGTGAAGCCGGTCAGCTCGGCCAGGCGCGCCCGCGTCACGGGCTGGTGGCGGGCCACGTGCTCCAGGACGACGGCGAGGTTCCGCTCGCGCATCGTCGCGTGCCGGACGGGGGCGTTGGCGGACTTCGTCATGGGCAAACCCTAAATGAATCGCGTGTATAGGCAGGGCCGAGACCCTCTGCTAGGTTAATTAGTCCAAGCTCTTTACGAAAGGCGGGACGATGCCCGAAAGCCTGGTCGCGGGCGTCGACTCCTCGACCCAGTCGACGAAGGCCGTGCTGTGCCGCGCCGAGGACGGCGCCGTGGTCGCGACCGCCTCCGCCCCCCATCCGGACGGTACTGAGTGCCACCCCGACCACTGGTGGAGCGCGCTGTCGCAGGTCCGGGAGCTGCTCGAACGCGCCGACGCGGTCGCCGTCGCCGCGCAGCAGCACGGCATGGTCGCGCTCGACGGCGCGGGCGAGGTCGTCCGGCCCGCGCTGCTGTGGAACGACACCCGCTCGGCGCCGCAGGCCCGCGCCCTCGTCGAGGAGTTCGGCGGCGCGAAGGCCTGGGCGGAGCGGACCGGCAGCGTGCCGCTCGCGTCGTTCACCGTGACCAAGCTGCGCTGGATGGCCGAGCACGAGCCGGACCACGCGCGCCGCACCGAGCAGGTCATGCTCCCGCACGACTGGCTCACGCTGCGGCTCGGCGCGTCCGAGCCGGTGACCGACCGGGGCGACGCGTCCGGCACCGGCTACTGGTCCCCCGCGACCGGCGCCTACCTGCCGGACCTGCTGCGCGCCGCGCTCGGCCGCGACGCCGCGACGCCCCGCGTCGCCGCGCCCGGCGAGCGCGTCGGCGAGACCCCCTGGGGCGCGGTCCTCGCCCCCGGCACCGGCGACAACATGGGCGCCGCGCTCGGCCTCGGCCTAGAGCCCGGCGACGCGGTCGTCTCGATCGGCACCTCCGGCACGGCGTTCGCGGTCGCCGGCGAGCCCGCGGCCGACCCGGCCGGGCTCGTCGCGGGGTTCGCCGACGCCACCGGCCGGTTCCTTCCACTCGTCTGCACGCTGAACGCCGCGCGGATCCTCTCGGCCGCCGCCGCGCTGACCGGGGCCGCGCTGGACGAGTTGTCCGCGCTGGCTCTCGCCGCCGAGCCGGGCGCGGGCGGCCTGACGCTGCTCCCCTACCTCGACGGCGAGCGCACCCCCGACCGCCCGGACGCCACCGGCGTGCTCGCGGGGCTCACCACGTCCAACGCGACGCGGGAGAACCTCGCGCGGGCCGCCGTGGAGGCGCTGCTGTGCTCGCTCGCCGACGCCGTCGACCATCTCGCCGCGCACGGCGCCCGGCCGCGCCGCGTCCTGCTGATCGGCGGCGGCGCCCGCGCCGCGGCCGTCCGGACCCTCGCCCCGGCGATCTTCGGGATGCCGGTCACGGTCCCCGAGCCCGCCGAGTACGTCGCGCTCGGCGCCGCCCGCCAGGCGGCCTGGGCGCTGGCCGGGACGCCGGAACCGCCCGCCTGGCCGGCGCCGCCCGCGACCGAGTACACCGCCGACCGCACCGATGCCGGGGTCCGCGCACGCTACGCCGCGCTGCGCGACGCCGCCCCGGAGATCTGAGGAGGAACCCGTGAGCGACTACACCCCCACCCCCGAGGACCGCTTCTCGTTCGGCGTCTGGACGGTCGGCTGGCAGGGCGTCGACGTGTTCGGCCCCGGCACCCGCCCGCCGATGCCCGCCGACCGCGCCGTCCGCAAGCTCGCCGAGATCGGCGCCTACGGCGTCAACTTCCACGACAACGACGTGTTCGACTTCGACGCCACGCCCGCCGAGCGGCAGGGCGCGATCGACGCGTTCAGGAAGGCCCTCGACGAGACGGGCCTCGTGGTCACCACCGCCACCACGAACCTGTTCGGCCACCCGATCTTCAAGGACGGCGCGTTCACCGCCAACGACCGCGAGGTCCGCCGGTTCGCGCTGCGCAAGGTCATGGACAACCTGGACCTGGCCGCCGAGCTCGGCGCCCGCACCTACGTGTGCTGGGGCGGGCGGGAGGGCGCCGAGTCCGGGGCCGCCAAGGACGTCCAGGCGGCGCTGGACCGCTACAAGGAGGCCTTCGACGTCCTCGGCGCCTACGTCGCCGACCAGGGCTACGACCTCCGCTTCGCGATCGAGCCGAAGCCGAACGAGCCGCGCGGCGACATCCTGCTGCCCACCATCGGCCACGCGCTCGCGTTCATCCAGACCCTGGAGCGCCCCGACACCGTCGGGCTGAACCCCGAGGTCGGGCACGAGGAGATGGCCGGGCTGAACTACGCGCACGGCCTCGCGCAGGCGCTGTGGCAGGGCAAGCTGTTCCACATCGATCTGAACGGGCAGCACGGCCCCCGCTACGACCAGGACCTGCGCTTCGGCGCCGGCAACGCGCGCGGCGCGTTCTGGGTCGTCGACCTCATCGACCGCAGCGACTACGACGGCCCGATCCACTTCGACTTCAAGCCGCCGCGCACCGAGGACGACGAGGGCGTGTGGGAGTCGGCGGCCGCGTGCATGCGCAACTGGCTGATCCTGCGCGAGAAGGCCCGCGCCTTCCGCGCCGACCCCGACGTCCAGGACGCCCTGCGCCAGGCCAAGCTGGAGGAACTCGCCCAGCCCACCCTGGCCGACGGCGAGGACTGGCGCTCGGTCCGCGACGCCACCGCCGACGCCGACGCCCTCGGCGCCCGCCGCACCGCCTTCGAACTCCTCGACCAGCTCGCCCTGGAGCACCTCTACGGCGTGCGCTAGCTGTGTCTTCCCAGGGGGGGCGGTGTCTTCCCAGGGGGGCGACCCCCTGGAACCCCCGTTGCGAGCCGGGCGATCCTCACGCCACGGTTTCGGTGTGTTGTGCCCGTGCGGGTTCGTGTCGTGGCGCTGCGGTCGCCCGGCTCGGCGGGTCGGGCGACCTCCAGGCGCCAGAGCGCCTTCCGGCCGCCCGACCCGCGCCGTCGCTCAAGTCCACTCCAAGAGCGCCACAGCTGGCACATCCAAGAGCGTCAAGGTGTGCACGTCCAAGAGGGTTGGACCAAGAGCGTGGGGCGTGGACGGTTCACACCCTCTTGGACTTGGTGCTCAGCTGGGGCGCGGGCAGGCGCGTGGAGCGAGCGCAGCGAGCGGAACGCGCATGCCCGCCGACGCAGGCGACCGCAGCGACGCCGCACACGCCGCAACAGGCACAGCGACCGCGACGGCGGCGTGAGGATCGCCTGCGTCGCAACGGGGGTTCCAGGGGGTCGCCCCCCTGGGTGAACGCAGCGCGGGCAGGCGCGTGGAGCGAGGTCAGCGAGCGGAACGCGCTTGCCCGCCGACGCAGGCGACCGCAGCGACGCCGCACACGCCGCAACAGGCACAGCGACCGCGACGGCGGCGTGAGGATCGCCTGCGTCGCAACGGGG
>NZ_JBEUPD010000013.1:0-13751 GCF_040492135.1 Actinomadura sp. NPDC000600 | reverse complement strand
GGGGTTCCAGGGGGTCGCCCCCCTGGGCTAACACTTCTCCTTCCAGCGGTTGGTTATGGGGAGGCGGCGGTCGCGGCCGAAGTTCTTTGGGGTGATCTTGGGGCCGGGCGGGTACTGGCGGCGCTTGTACTCGGCGATGTCGACGAGGCGGATGGCGCGTTCGACCAGGGCGGGGTCGTGGCCGGCGGCGACGAGGGCGTCGCGGCCCATGTCGCGTTCGACGTAGTCGGTCAGGACCGGGTCGAGGAGGGCGTACTCGGGGAGGGTGTCGCGGTCGCGCTGGTCGGGCCGCAGCTCGGCGGACGGCTCCTTGACGATGATCGCTTCGGGGACGGGCTCCTGCTCGAAGGGGTGCAGGAGCGGCGAGTCCGCGCCCACCTGGGTGTTGCGCCAGCGGGCGAGCTCCCAGACGGTGAGCTTGAAGACGTCCTTGATGGGGCCGAAGCCGCCCGCGGAGTCGCCGTAGAGGGTGGAGTAGCCGGTCGCGAGCTCGCTCTTGTTGCCGCCGGTGAGGACGAGGTGGCCGTGCTCGTTGGACAGGGCCATCCAGACGTTGGCGCGGATGCGGGCCTGGAGGTTCTCCTCGGCGAGGCCGTGCAGGTCGAGCTGCTCCTCGAAGGCCTCGACCATTCCGGCGATGGGGACGATGCGCGAGTTGATCCCCTGCCGCTTCACGAGCTCCTCGGCGTCCACGACGGAGCCCTCGGAGGAGTAGCGGCTCGGCAGCAGGACGGCGTGCACGTTCTCCGGGCCGATGGCGTCGGAGGCGATGGTGGCGACGAGGGCGGAGTCGATGCCGCCGGACAGGCCGAGGACGACGGAGCGGAAGCCGTTCTTGCGGACGTAGTCGCGGGTGCCGAGGACGAGCGCCGCGTACACCTCGGCGAGGTCCTCCAGGGGCCGCGCGACCGTCGGCGCCTCCGCGGGGTAGGCGGGCAGCGGGTCGGCGGACAGGACGCGCCGCTCGATCGTGATCGTGGTGCCGTCCTGGGCGTCGACGCGGGTGGGGCCCTCGTCGGCGGCGGGGCCGGCCGCGGGCAGGTCGAGGTCGGCGACGAGGAGGTGCTCGACGAACTGGGGGGCGCGGGCCAGGGGGGAGCCGTCCGGGCCGACGATGACGGAGTCGCCGTCGAAGACGAGCTCGTCCTGGCCGCCGACCAGGTTGACGTACGCGAGCGCGCAGCCGGCCTCGCGGGCGCGGTCGGCGCACAGTTCGAGGCGGACGTCGTCCTTGTTGCGCTCGTAGGGGGAGGCGTTGACCGCCAGCAGCAGGCCGGCGCCGGTGGCCCGGGTGACGCCGACCGGGCCGCCGTCCTGCCAGAGGTCCTCGCAGATGACGGTGGCGACGTCGACGCCGTGCACCCGGACGACCGGCAGCCGGTCGCCGCGCGCGAAGATCCGGTACTCGTCGAACACGCCGTAGTTGGGCAGGTGGTGCTTGGCGGAGCGGACGACCACCCCGCCGCCGTGCAGCCATGCGGCGGCGTTCAGCGGAAGGGCGCCGGGCCGCCGGGCCTTGCCCTCGCCGACGGGCGGGCAGTCGAGGTAACCGGTGACGACGGGAAGGTCGCCGAGGCCCTCGTCGGCGAGCCGGCGGGCGAGGCGTTCGAGGACGTCGCGGGACGCCTCGACGAAGGACGTGCGGAGCGCGAGGTCCTCCACGGGATAGCCGGTCAGCATCATCTCCGGGAATGCGACGAGGTGCGCGCCCGCCTCGGCGGCGCGGCGCGTCCACGCCACGATCTGGTCGGCGTTGCCGTCGAGGTCGCCGACGGTCGAGTTCACCTGTGCGAGAGCGATCCTGAGTTGTGCCACGGTCCAAGGGTAGAACCCCGGACCCGGTTTCGTCACTTTGACGAAAAGTGGGCGTCGAGCACGGCGGCGTGCCGTCGCCGGATCGCGGGGCCGAGCGCGAGCTGCGCCGCGGCGGCCGCGAGGGCGAGACCCGCGCAGGTCAGCCACAGTGCGGGCCCTCCGCCGGCGCCGAGCAGCTGGGTGCCGCCGAGCGGCGCCAGCAGGAAGCCGCCCGACCACGCCATCCCGTACAGGCCGCCGTACCGGCCGCGCAGGGGCGCGGGCGCGAGGTCGGCGACCACGGCCTGCAGGACGGACGCGGCGGTGATCTCCCCCAGCGTCCACACCAGGATCGTCGCGGTGTAGGCGGCCACCGACGAGGCGAGCGAGGTGAGCCCGTAGCCGACCCCGACCATCGCGAAGCCGGCCACGAGGACAAGGGTGTGGTCGCGCCTGGCCAGCCACGCGTTCACCAGCGGCTGGACGATCACGATCAGCACGCCGTTCGCGGCGATCGCCAGGCCGTAGGACCGCGGGCCGAGCCCGTCCTCCTTCATGGCGAGCGGCATCGTCGTCATGCCCTGCATGAGCACGAACGTGTAGACGAGGGTGACCAGCACGTAGCCGACCATCACCCGGTCGCGCAGCACCCGGCCGAACCCGCCCGCCGGCCCCGCGTGGACGTCCCGGACGCGGGTCTCGGGGACCGCCCGCCACACGAGCAGCCCGAACGCCGCGCAGGTGAGGGCGTCGATCCAGAACAGCCAGAGGAAGCCCTCCTGCGCGAGCGTCCCGCCGAGCACCATGGCGACCGCCCAGCCGAGGTTGACCGCCCAGAACAGCAGCCCGAACGCGCGCGGGCGGTCGGCGGGGGAGACGATGTCGGCCACCATCGCCTGCGCGGCGGGCCGGTACATGTCCAGCAGCAGGCCGAGCACCAGCGCCGCCGCGAGGATCGCGGCGAGGCCCTGGGCGTAGCCGAGCGCGAGCATGGCCGCGCCGGTGCCGACGGTCGCGGACGTCAGCGTCACGCGGCGGCCGAAGCGGTCGGCGAGCGCGCCGCCCGCGAGCTGCCCGACGAGCGAGCCCGCGCCCAGGACGGCCATCGCCACACCGGCCTGGGCCAGCGACAGCCCGCGCACGGTCGTCAGGTAGAGGCCGAGGAACGGCTCGACCATGGTCCCGAGGCGGTTGAGCAGGGTGCCCGCCCACAGCACCCAGTAGGTCCGGGGGAAGCCGCCGACACGGGGGCGCAGGAACGCCGCGAACCTGCCGGGAGGGGGACCGACAGGAGTCTCTTCCAGAGTGGTCACTTTCACGATGGTGGGGGCCTCGCGCGCGCCGAGACATTTATTTAGTCTGTACTAAATGATCGAGTTCGTCCTCGCGCCGGACGACGTGGCGCGGGTCCGGTTCGCGTTCTCACCGCTGTGGGAGATGGTGCGCAGCGTGCGGGTGCTCGCCGATCCGTCCGGCCACGCGCTCCACCTGCCGTGGGTGCGCAGGGTCCGGCCCCGGCTGCGCGGGCTCGGCATCGAGCCGCTGCTGGAGGTCGTCTCGCCCGCCGGGTACATCCCCGACTTCCTCACCCCGCCCCCGGACACGCCGCTGCCCGACCTCGGCGCGGAGCTCGCGGCCGTGCGCGCCGCCCCGCCCGAGGTCGTCGCCGCGGAACTGACCTGGACCGGGCACGGCAGGCGGCTCGCTCCCGCCCGCCGCGCCATGGCCGCGGATCCCGCCCGCGCCCTGGAGACGCTCGCCGACCTCCTCGAACGGTACTGGGAGGCCGCCGTGGAGCCGTTCTGGCCGCGCATCCGCGACCTCCTGGAGGGGGACGTCCTGCGCCGCAGCGGCGCGCTCGCCGCCGAGGGCGCCGCGGGCGTGTTCGCCGACCTGCACGAGGCCGTCTCCTGGCGCGCCGGGACGCTCACCGTCGACCGCCCCTGGGACTTCCGCGGGGAGCTGGCCGGGCGCGGGATCCTGCTCGTCCCGAGCGCGTTCGTGTGGCCGCAGGTCTCGGTGATGGTGCCGCCCTACCAGCCGATGCTCAGCTACCCGCCGCGCGGCGTCGCGACGCTCTGGGAGACCGGGCCGGCGGACGGGCCGCGCGCCGGCGCCCTGGCCGCGCTCATGGGGCGCCGCCGGGCCGAACTGCTCGCGGCGCTCGCCACGCCCGCCTCCACCACCGACCTCGCGAGGCGGACAGGGGTGACCGCGGGCGCGGTCAGCCAGCACCTCGGCGTGCTGCGCGCCTGCGGCCTCGTCACCGGGCACCGCATGGGCCGCCGGGTCCTGTACGTCCGCACGCCGGCCGGGGACGCCCTCGCCGGCGCTCAGCGCAGCGACGCGAGCGCGTCCAGGCGCGGCGGCGCCGGGGAGGCGTCCGGCCCGTAGCGGCCGGACTCGGCGAGCCAGTCCATGTGCGCGCGCGGCGTGTCGAGCAGGACCTTGACGACCTGCGCGGCGGCGGCGCGCTGCGCGACCGTGAGGTCCAGCCGGTCGAGCATCGCGGGCAGGCTGCGCGCCGCCGACCACGCCTCCTCCAGCCGGTCCGCGATCCGGTCGGCCACCAGGGCGGCCGCGCGCGCCGCGTCCAGCCCGTGCTCCCCGGCGAGGACCGACGGCAGGTCGTGGACGTCGCCGCGCGCGGCCTCCATGTCGTGCGAGGCGAGGTCGTTGGCCCAGGCCACCGCGTCGGCGACGCCGTCGGCGAGGGTCTTCCACCGGGGCGTGCGCAGCAGCCGTGCGGGCAGCTCGACGCCGAGGACGGCCTCGATGAGGTCGAACAGGAACGGGCCGCACGCCCGGCGGCGCAGCGCCCGGTACTCCGCCTCGGTCGGGACGTGCCCGATCCGCCGGTTGACCGCCTCCTCGGCGCAGCCGTCCCGATGAGCCTCCAGATGCAGCATGAAGCGGCGGCGCCAGTCGCGGCTCATCCCCTTGGACGTGGCCTGCCACAGCTCCACCAGCACCGCCTCCAGCGGGCGGGCGCCGGGCCGGGCGTGGCCGCGCCGCATCGCGCGCAGCAGGTCGTCGTAGAGCGCATGGACGGCGCTGCCGCTGTCGGCGAGGGGCGGGTGGTCCAGCGTGTCGTCCAGGGCCAGCGTCCAGGTGAGCCAGCGGGCGAACAGGTCCACGGCGGCGAGGTCGGCGGACGGCAGGACGCGGGCGGCGAGCCGTTCGCAGCGGGCCCGGCCGAGCGGGGAGGTGTCCGGATCTCCGAGCACCAGTCCGCGGCCGCGGGCCCAGGCCTCGACCTGCGCGCACAGCTGCCACGACTCCGGGTGCATGGCCGACGGCGTGGCCAGGGCGGTCACCCGGTCGGTCATCGAGAGAAGAAGTGAGATGTCCACGACGCGACCCACGCTAACGATCAGTGCCGCGGCCGCCCATGATCGCCACGTCAATTTCCGGGAAACGGATATCCGGGGACGGTCACGGGCGAGTCAGCCCCCGCCCCTGCCGTCCACCCGGGCGGCCGTGCGATAGTGCCTTGATCAGAAGGCAGCATGATCAGGAGGAAACGTGTCGAGACGGACGACACTCCGGGCGCTCGGCGCGGGGCTCGCGGCCCTGGCGCTGACGGCGTCGGCGTGCGGCGGCGACAAGGGCGCGACGGTGCAGGGCGTGAAGCTCATCGAGAAGGGCGCGCTCACCTCGTGCACGCACCTGCCCTATCCGCCCTTCCAGTCGGAGGACAAGAAGTCGGGCAAGGTCGTCGGCTTCGACGTCGACCTCATCGACCTGGTCGCCAAGCGGCTCGGCGTCACCCAGAAGATCGTGGACACCCCGTTCGAGACGATGAAGACGGGCTCGGCGCTCAACGCCGGCAAGTGCGACATCCAGATGGGCGGCATGACGATCAAGCCCGACCGGGTGAAGTTCATGGACGTCTCCGCTCCCTACTTCGACGCCACCCAGTCGCTGATGGCGAAGAAGGGCAGCGGGATCACCTCGCTCGACGACGTCAAGGCCAAGAAGCTCAAGCTCGGCTCGCAGGCGAGCACCACCGGCGAGGACTTCGTCAAGGGCAAGGGCTTCGACCCGCGCTCGTTCGACAACTCCAACGCGGAGCTGAACGGCCTGCGCACCGGCCAGGTGGACGTGATCGTCCAGGACGACCCGGTCGTCAAGGGCTGGCTGAAGGACCCGGCGAACTCCGGCTTCGAGATCGCCGCGAACCTCAACACCGGCGAGCAGTACGGGTTCTGGATGCGCAAGGGCCACAACCCCGAACTGGTGAAGCTCACCAACCAGGTGATCGCGCAGGCGAAGTCGGACGGGACCTACAAGCGGATCTACGAGAAGTGGATCGGTCCAATGCCGCCGAGCGCCGGCGGCGGATCGTGACCGCCGAGCCGGCCGGGGCGGCGGCGCCGGGCGGGCTGACCCGCCGGCGCCGCCGGCAGCTCTCCCTGGGCGGCCAGTACGGGATCTTCATCGTCGTCATCGTGCTGGTCGCGGCGCTCGCCGACTGGGGCACCCTGCGGCTCAACTTCGCCAACTGGGACGTCGCGAAGAGCCTGTTCCCCGACATCATCACGATCGGGCTGCGCAACACCGCCGTCTACACCGCGGTGGGGTTCGGCCTCGGCCTCGGCGGCGGGCTGGTCGTCGCGCTGATGCGGCTGTCGTCGGTGCCGCCGTACCGGTGGTTCGCCACCGGCTACATCGAGGTCTTCCGCGGCCTGCCGCTCCTGCTGATCTTCATCTTCGTGGGCGTCGGCGTGCCGCTGGCCTTCCCCGGCACCAACATCCCCGGCGGCGCCGCGGGGCAGGCGGGCCTGGCCCTCGGCCTCGCCGCCACCGCGTACATGGCCGAGACGATCCGGGCCGGGATCGAGGCCGTCCCGAAGGGGCAGCTGGAGGCGGCGCGGTCGCTCGGCATGTCGCACACCCGCGCGATGCGCTCGATCGTCATCCCGCAGGCGTTCCGGATCATCATCCCGCCGCTGACCAACGAGCTGGTGCTGCTCTGCAAGGACTCCTCGCTGGTGCTGTTCCTCGGCATCACGCTCGAACAGCGGGAGCTCACGAAGTTCGGCCGCGACCTCGCGGGCGAGCAGGGCAACACCACCCCGATCATCGTGGCCGGGATCTGCTATCTGCTCATCACGATCCCGCTGAGCCTGCTGGCCCGGCGGCTGGAGGCGCGGCAGCGCAGGGGGCGGCGATGACGAGCCTCGGCAAGGACACCGGGAACCCGGCGGCCATCGAGATCAGCGGTCTGCACAAGTCGTTCGGGGCGAACGAGGTGCTGCGCGGCATCGACTTCCGCGTCGAGGCGGGGGAGGTCGTCTGCGTGATCGGCCCCTCCGGGTCGGGCAAGTCGACGCTGCTGCGGTGCGTCAACCTGCTGGAGGAGCCCTCCGCCGGGACGGTCCGGGTCGGCGGCGCCGAGGTCACCGACCCCGAGGTCGACATCGACGCCGTCCGCCGCCGGATCGGCATGGTCTTCCAGTCGTTCAACCTGTTCCCGCACCTCACCGCGCTCGGCAACGTCGTGATCGCCCAGCGGAAGGTGCTGCGGCGGGGCCGGGCGGAGGCCGAGCGGACCGCCCGGGAGAACCTGGAACGGGTCGGGCTGGCGGACAAGGTCGACGCCTACCCGGCGCAGCTGTCCGGCGGCCAGCAGCAGCGCGTGGCGATCGCCCGCGCGCTCGCGATGGGCCCCGAGGTGATGCTGTTCGACGAGCCGACGTCCGCGCTCGACCCCGAACTGGTCGGGGACGTCCTCGGCGTCATGCGCGGGCTCGCGGAGGCGGGGATGACGATGCTCGTCGTCACCCACGAGATGAGCTTCGCCCGGGAGGTGGCCGACCGGGTGGTGTTCATGGACGGCGGGGTGGTCGTGGAGGAGGGCCCGCCCGCCCGGGTGATCGGCGATCCGGAGCACGAGCGGACGAGGACCTTCCTTTCGCGCGTCCTCGACCCGGCCGCCGCGCGGATCGAGGACGGTCCCGGGTCGGATATGTTCCGATCACCGGCCGCGGACGCGTAACGTCGCGGTAACAGCGGCCGGGCATACTGCAGATGTAGCCGGACCGGCTCAGCACGGCCGGCATGCCGGGCCCGCGTCGTCGACACCGCAGTCCCGCCGACAGGGCAGTACCGAGGGAGAGGGCATTGGACCGTCAGCAGGAGTTCGTGCTCCGCACTCTTGAGGAGCGCGACATCCGCTTCATCCGGCTGTGGTTCACCGACGTGCTCGGGTTCCTGAAGTCGGTGGCCGTCGCCCCCGCCGAACTGGAGGGCGCCTTCGGCGAGGGCATCGGCTTCGACGGCTCGGCGATCGAGGGCTTCGCCCGGGTGTACGAGGCCGACATGATCGCCAAGCCGGACCCGTCCACCTTCCAGGTGCTGCCCTGGCGGTCGGAGTCGCCGGGCGTGGGCCGCATGTTCTGCGACATCCTCATGCCGGACGGGACGCCGAGCTTCGCCGACCCCCGCTACGTCCTCAAGCGGGCGCTGGCGCGGGCCGCCGACCTCGGGTTCACCTTCTACACCCACCCCGAGATCGAGTTCTTCCTGCTCAACGACAAGCCGGAGGACGGCCGCGAGCCCGAGCCGGCGGACTCGGGCGGCTACTTCGACCACACCCCGCACAGCGCCGCGCACGACTTCCGGCGCAACGCCATCACGATGCTCGAGGCGATGGGCATCTCGGTGGAGTACAGCCACCATGAGGGCGCCCCCGGCCAGCAGGAGATCGACCTCCGGTACGCCGACGCGCTCACCACCGCCGACAACATCATGACGTTCCGGCTCGTCATGAAGGAGGTCGCGCTGGAGCAGGGCGTGCACGCCTCGTTCATGCCGAAGCCGTTCACCGAGTACCCCGGCTCGGGCATGCACACCCACATGTCGCTGTTCGAGGGCGACCGCAACGCCTTCTACGAGCCCGGCGCGGAGTACAAGCTCTCCAAGGCGGGGCGGGCGTTCATCGCCGGGCTGCTGCGGCACTCCGCGGAGATCACCGCCGTGTGCAACCAGTGGGTCAACTCCTACAAGCGGCTGTGGGGCAACGTCGGCTCGACGGCGGGCCTCGGGGGAGAGGCCCCCTCCTACATCTGCTGGGGGCACAACAACCGGTCCGCCCTGATCCGCGTCCCCATGTACAAGCCGCACAAGGGCCACTCGACCCGCATCGAGTTCCGGTCGCTGGACACGGCCGC
The DNA here is from genome assembly GCF_040492135.1 of Actinomadura sp. NPDC000600. Taxonomy (NCBI): domain Bacteria; kingdom Bacillati; phylum Actinomycetota; class Actinomycetes; order Streptosporangiales; family Thermomonosporaceae; genus Actinomadura; species Actinomadura sp. NPDC000600. The sequence continues at coordinate 4,782 of NZ_JBEUPD010000013.1, read as the reverse complement.
GAACCCCTACCTGGCGTTCGCGGCGATCCTCGGGGCCGGGCTCAAGGGGATCGAGGAGGGCTACGAGCTGCCGCCGGGCGCCGAGGACGACGTCTGGGCCCTCACCGTGGCCGAGCGGCGCGCCCTCGGCATCGAGCCGCTGCCGCAGAACCTGGACGAGGCCATCCACGCGATGGAGCGCAGCGAGCTGATGGCCGACGTCCTCGGCGAGCACGTCTTCGACTTCTTCCTGCGCAACAAGCGCCAGGAGTGGGAGGACTACCGCCGCCAGGTGACCGAATTCGAGCGGAAGCGGCTGCTGGCCGTCCTCTGAGGCCCGTACCGGATTACGGTTGGTCCTGTGACCGAGTCCTGGACTTCCGACCGCCGTCCCTCGCTCGCCGGACGCCTGGCGCGGCTCGGCTTCACCCACGCGGCGCGGGCGGAGCGGCTGCTCGCGGAGGCCGAGCGGGACGGCTCGGGGCCCGATGACCGCCTGCTCGACGCGCTCGGCGGCACCGCCGATCCCGACCTCGCCCTCGACGGGCTGCTGCGCCTGCTCCCCGCCGCCGGCGGCGAGCTGCGCGCGGCGCTCGCCGCCGAGCCGGGGACGCGGGAGCGGCTGACCGCCGTCCTCGGGGTGAGCGCGGCGCTCGGCGACCACCTGGCGCGGCACCCGGACCACTGGCGGGTGCTGCGCGACGGCTTCGCGGGCCCGCTCGGCACCCCCCGCGACGACCTGCTCGCCGCCGTCGGCGCCGACCCGTCCGCCGAGGAGCCGGTGGCCCGCGGCGAGGACGCGCTCGTCGGGCTCCGCGTCGCCTACCGGCGCCGCCTTCTCGCGCTGGCCGGACGCGACCTGATCGGCCTGGCCGACGTCGCCGAGGTCGCCGCCGAGCTGGCCGACCTCGCCGCCGCCGCGCTGGAGGCCGGCCTCGCGATCGCCCGCGCCGAGGTCCCCGGGCACGAGGCGTGCCGGCTCGCCGTGATCGGCATGGGCAAGTGCGGGGGCCGCGAGCTGAACTACGTCAGCGACGTCGACGTGGTCTTCGTGGCGGAAGCGCGGGGCGCCGGCGAGACCGGTGAGGGGCAGGACGAGGACGCCGCGCTGCGCACCGCGACCCGGCTCGCGTCGGCGATGATGCGGGCCTGCTCGGCCTCGACCGAGGAGGGCTCGCTCTGGGAGGTGGACGCGGCGCTGCGCCCGGAGGGCAGGTCCGGGCCGCTCGTGCGGACCCTCGCCAGCCACCGCGCCTACTACGAGCGGTGGGCCAAGACGTGGGAGTTCCAGGCGCTGCTGAAGGCCCGTCCCGTCGCGGGCGACGCCGGCCTCGGCGCCCGCTACCTCGACATGATCACCCCGATCGTGTGGAAGGCGGCCGAGGGGGAGAGCTTCGTCGAGGACGTCCAGGCCATGCGGCGCCGCGTCGAGGCCGACCTGAACCAGCGCACCGCCGACTCCGAGCGGCAGCTCAAGCTCGGGCCGGGCGGGCTGCGCGACGTCGAGTTCGCGGTGCAGCTGCTCCAGCTCGTCCACGGCCGCGCCGACGAGAAGCTCCGCAGCCCGACCACGCTGGACGCCCTCGCCGACCTGTCCCAGGGCGGCTACGTCGCGCGCGACGACGCGGCGGCGCTGGCGTCGGCGTACCGGTTCCTGCGGCGCGTGGAGCATCTCGTCCAGCTGCACCGGCTGCGCCGCACCCACCTCGTCCCGGACGACGAGGGCGGCCTGCGCCGCCTCGGCCGCGCCCTCGGGCTGCGCACCGACCCGGTCGGGGAGTTCACCGCGCTGTGGCGGCGGCACGCCCGGGAGGTCCGCCGCATCCACGAGAAGCTGTTCTACCGGCCGCTGCTGCGGGCGGTGGCCCGGCTGCCGGGGGAGGAGTCCCGGCTCACCCCGGAGGCGGCCCGCGTCCGGCTGGAGGCGCTCGGGTACGCCGACCCGGCGGGCGCGCTCCGGCACATCGAGGCGCTGACCGCGGGCGTGTCGCGGCGGGCCGCGATCCAGCGGACGCTGCTGCCGGTCATGCTCGGCTGGTTCGCCGACGCGCCCGACCCCGACGCGGGGCTGCTCGGGTTCCGGCAGGTCAGCGACGCCCTCGGCACCACGCCCTGGTACCTGCGGCTGCTGCGCGACGAGGTGACCGTCGCCGAGCGGATGGCGTGGGTGCTCGGCTCCAGCCGCTACGCCACCGACCTGCTGCTGCGCGCCCCCGAGGCGGTCGCCCTGCTCGGCAGCGACACCGGCCTGGAGCCGCGCCCCTGCGAGGCGCTGCGCGCGGAGGCGCTCGCCGCCGTCCGCCGCCACAACGAGGGGCCGCGCGGGGCCGCCGCGCCGGAGGCGCGGGTGAGCGGCGGCGCCGAGGAGGCGGTCGGGGTGGTGCGGGCGCTGCGGCGCCGCGAGCTCTTCCGCGTGGCCGTCGCCGACCTGCTCGGCCTGGTGGACGTCCGCGCGGTGGGCGAGGCGCTGACCGGCATCGCCTCCGTCACCGTCGAGGCCGCGCTCCAGGCCGCGATCAACAAGATCGAGATGGAGTCCCGCGGCCCGCTGCCGACCCGGATGGCGGTCGTCGCGATGGGCCGCTTCGGCGGCCACGAACTCGGCTACGGCAGCGACGCCGACGTGATGTTCGTGCACGACCCGCTGCCCGGCGCGGACGAGGGCGCCGCCGGGCGCGCCGCGCACGCCGTCGCCGAGGAGCTGCGGCGCCTGCTCGCGCTGCCCGCCCCCGACCCGCCGCTGGTGGTCGACCCGAACCTGCGCCCCGAGGGCCGCCAGGGGCCGCTCGTGCGCACCCTCGCGTCCTACGCCGCCTACTACGCCCGCTGGTCGGAGCCCTGGGAGGCGCAGGCGCTGCTGCGCGCCGACCCGATGATCGGCGATCCGGAGCTGTGCGAGCGGTTCCGCGCGCTGATCGACCCCGTCCGCTGGCCCGAGGACGGGATCGGCGAGGACGCCGTCCGGCAGATCCGGCGGCTGAAGGCGCGGATGGAGTCCGAGCGGCTCCCGCGCGGCGTCGAGCGGCGCCTGCACACCAAGCTCGGGCCGGGCGGGCTCGCCGACGTGGAGTGGGTCGCGCAGCTGCTCCAGCTCCGGTACGCCCACGAGGTCCCGACGCTGCGCACCACCCGCACCCTGGACGCGCTGGACGCCGCGGTCGAGGCCGGCCTACTGAGCGCCGAGGACGCCGAGGTCCTGTCGGAGGCGTGGTGCATGGCCACCCGGATCCGGGGGGCGCTCATGCTGGTGCGGGGCCGGGCGTCGGACCTGCTCCCCACCGACCACCGCCGCGAGCGCAGCGCCGTCGCCCGCGTCCTCGACTATCCCGGGACGGGCGACCTCCTGGAGGACTACCGGCGGCACGCCCGCCGCGCCCGCGCCGTCGTCGACCGCGTCTTCTACGGCGCCGACTGAGCCCCCGGCCCGCGGGACCGGGCGGCGCGTAGTCCCCGGGATGTACGCGGTGGGTCCGGAGTCGTACGCCCGTCAGGGGCGGGTGGCGCCGCCGGTGGCGGCGGAGCCGGCCCCGGAGCCGCCCGTGCGCCGCCCGGTCCACTGGTGGAGCCGGTGCGCGACGTGGGTCCTCGCGATGATGAGCGGCGCGGGGCAGCGGGTGTACAGGATCCACGACACCCACAGCGCGCCGCCGATGAGCGCCATGCCCGCCACCGCGTCCAGCACGTAGTGGTTCGCGGTGGAGAGGATCACGACCACGGTGGTGGCGGGGTAGAGCACGCCGAGGAGCTTGGCCCACGTCTGCGTCGCCAGCTTGACCAGGACGAGCCCGCACCACAGCGACCAGCCGGCGTGCATGGACGGCATGGCCGCGTACTGGTTGGTCAGGCTCCCGGACGCGTCGCTGGCGTACAGGCCGAGCGAGTGCAGCGCGGTCACCGGGTCGACGAAGCCCTCGCTGTGCAGGAACCTCGGCGGCGCCAGCGGGTACAGCCAGAAGCCGATCAGCGCCACGCCGGTGGCGACCATGATCGACGTGCGGAGCCACCGGTAGTGCTGCGGCCGGTAGCGGTACAGCCAGACCACGACGGCGAGCGTCACGATGAAGTGCATCGTGGCGTAGAAGACGTTGGCGGTCCGCGCCAGCCAGGGCACGGTCAGCAGCGTCTGGTTGAGGTGCAGCTCGAAGTCCAGCCCCAGGTAGCGCTCCACGCGCAGGATCTCGTCGGCGTGCGCGAACGCCGGCCCGGTGCCGTCCTGAACCAGGACGATGCGCGTCAGCGTATAGCCGGTGTAGAAGAGGACGACCAGCAGGAGCTCGCGCCAGACAGGGGGCGCGGTGAGGATGCGGCGCCGCATTCCGGTGGCGCCGGCCTCGCTTCTGCGGGCCGCTGGGGGGGCGGGTTGAGCCATGGTACCTATCTTTGCCGCACGGCCCCCGAATGAGATCACCGCGACGAATGGTCTTCATCTCAGACTTGAGTAGTACGACCCTGATGCGGTATCCGGACTTTCGGGGGAGGGCCTCAGGGACGCCGGGGGGACCCCGCCGCTCCTCCTCCCACCGGACCCGTTGGAGCCGACCAGGAGTCAGCATAGAGGGCCCTGGGTAGATCCCGATCGCTTCACACGATGCGAACGGGAGGACGAATGGCCAGGTATCGGGGGACATCCGGCGTGATGCCGGTGGGCGGTGCGGCCCTGGCCGTCTTAGTGCTGCTCTCCCTCTCGGCGGGGGCGGGCCGCCCCCGCACGGCGCTCGGCGAGTCGCGCACCGCGCTCGGCGAGCCCCGCGCGGCGACCGGCACCCCGCCGGCGGCCGCCGGCGCGCAGGCGGCCGCCGTCCC